>NZOF01000121.1 GCA_002695185.1 Erythrobacter sp. | reverse complement strand
GTCGGCGGGAGCAATTGCGCCGACTCATGATGCTCTGGGGCGATCGCACGAGCGAAGTTCACGTCGGCGTAACGGCCGAGGGTACGCGCTCCGTCTCGGGCGTAGCGGACGGCGTCTTCGAGGCTTTCCGGCTCCCTTGGCTCGGCGAGGGCCTGGACTCGGCTGGAACTTCGTCGCCTGCTGTGGCTATGCAGTCGGGCGGGTCGGCCTCAGAGGTGCCGGAGCCGGAGATGCCCGCAGGCCCCACTCCGGGTGCCCCGGCTCCATCAACACCCGCGCCTATCAATCCCCTGACTTCGACAACTTCTGGAAGGTCGAGTTCGCCTGGCGGAAGGTCGTCGCCGACAAGTCCAACTGTCTCAATGACGCGCCTCAAAGCACTCGCGGAGCAAGCGCTGCTCTGGCGTGACGGGAAGCCGATCAGCGATCCGAGTGCCTGGGAGATCCTGCTCATCGACCTTATGAACGAGGCGCGGGAACTGCTTCCTGAGCCTCAGTTCGGTCTTTGGGAACGCGTCTTTACCAAGGACAATGTGAAGCTGGAAGGGTCAGGCAGAACCGACATTCGGCACTTTGTCATTCCACGTGAAGATTGGGCGACCCGCGGGATCGAAGCCTACATCACCAATCGGTTGGGCACTGCCCTCCAGCCGCTGCAACTGGAGAGCAATCGCCGCGCGATTGCGAGATTGCTGCGACGTCTGGCCGAACTCGCATCGGCGCAGTTGGAGCGTCGCTTGGCTCAGGACGACCCATGGTCGATCGATGGAGCGACAGTTCAGGTGTTGCTGGCGCGAGCCTGGCTTCGCGGCGCGATCTCACCAGATTCTCCGCTGGAGGAGCAGTTCCAGGAACTGCTCTCGGAGGAGCAGGAGGCGAAAAGCCTTCCGGATGATCGGGTCGAGTCGTGGGGCGAGTTGGTCAAGGCGACGAGCTACTGGCACGACAAGCTTCGCGGTATGCTGAGGCAATCGTTGAACCTCCCGCTTGGTAGCGGTGCTCCGCTGATGAACGCGGGAGCGGTCGCGGCAGCGATGAAAAGCCTTCGCGACACGATGCGGACCGTGCCGGTTCCCGCCAAGCCGGAGTTCTCCAAGGGGCTTGAGGAAATCGGCAAGCTTGTTGAACTTGCCTGTCAAACCGATGGCCAATTGCGGCACATTCCGGAGCGCGAGAACAAGAGCCTATCGCAGCGCAAGGAGCGTGCCCTGGCTCTGCTTCGGCAATCGAGCTTCAGCCATCATCTGGCGAAGGTCGACGATGCAATGACGCGGACCGTCTCGGCGTTCGTCCAGGCCGCGCCCGTACAATATCAGGAATATTCAACGGCACGGGCTCGTGCCGCGAATGCGGGGTTGTTGAACGAGGCTGATCCTGCGTGGGAGCGACTGGCGGACTATCTGCTCTCGGACGACGTTGGTTTCCAAGGAGAGGCTGAGAAGTTGGCGCACACGCTTGGGGTTCCGATAGCATCCTTGCGGCTTGCCTTGGAGACGCTGGAGAAAGCCGAACTCGCGGTTGACGCAGCCTATAAATACGCCCGTGCCTTCGTCGAGGGCAATAAGAGCGCCGGCGATCTCTCGGTCGTACAGAGCTTTGGCGAGCGATTAGCGGCCGCGGCGGAAGCGCTGCAGACCACGTTTGATGAGGTCGCGTAATGGATGATGTAGCCGACACCACGCTCGCTCCACTCGACGAATTGATCGAGCTATTGCCCAAGATCGACAAAGCGAAAGAGCGTGCCAGACTCGGAACCGCGCTCCAGAAGGCGACCGCGTCAGCAGAGCGGCTGGATGGCCTTCCCGCTCTGCTCGAAGGCTTGGCCACGCTGGTCAAAGCGGCCAATGCGGATTTTGAAGCCGTGCGATCCGAAATCGGCGCGTCGCTCGGCGAGATTGTGAGGATGAGCCGCATTCTCGCGGGTGAGCCCACAATCGAACAGTTGGACGCTATCAACCAGATCGGCCTGACCCGACTTCCCTTCGAGATGGAGAAGATCGAGAGAGGCATCGAAGGCGTGTGGCGGAAGGCGGCCCAGGATGCCCTCGGGGGACAGGCGGCACTGGGCGAAGTGCTGGCCAATATTCCTGGTGTCGAGGCACTCGGCAGCGACCTACTGAAGTTGGCAGCCCGTGCCCAGAAGCTCGAAGATGCGAGCCGCCCGCCTGCTGATCGGGTGAAGGAGCGCGACACGCTCGTGGCGGAAGCATCCGCGTTGAACGATCGACTGCTTGCGGTCGGCGTGGCTCCGCCGATCGCGGCATTCCTTGTGGCTGTCGCTGCTCGGCCGGTGCGATTGTCAGACCTGACGGACGAGATACTCGGCTGGATCCGAGATCATGACGCCTTGGCCCTGTTCACGGTGTCAGCCCATGGCGCGACATGATTCCATGAAGCGCGTCAGCAGTCGGCGGCTTACCGCAGCCTCCGCAAGGGTCGACGGCATGAGGTCGCTGTCTCCGTGGAGACAGGCCAGGCAGCCGTCGAAGCAAAGCCTGCCGCTGACGCGGTAGATCTGATCGGCCAGCCGTTCGCCTGGGGAGAGGCTGCCGTCCTGCGCCGCCCCTTCAATTTGTGAATACGCGCTCAGCATCGTTGCCAGCGTGGGATAGGTCCCGTCGAGAGCACCTTTGGAGGCCGCGCTGACGATCTCCCACCCATCGGGCTCTCGTCCGATGAGGGATTTCAGCGCTCCCTTTGCCGCCATCACCTCTTGCCAGATGTCATACAGTGCGACTTGTTGGCCACCGATCGCTTCATTGGCATAGAGCAGGCGGAGAAGTTGCTGGGGCGACGGCGGACCAGCGACATGAAAGTCGATGCCGAGATCGCCGCCGATCGCGTCCAGCGTCTCGGGGCGCCGAGGATCGAGCGCACGCCAATGCTCATGGTGAACGTAGGCCTGATGGGCCGCTTCTACCAACTGGTCTTCAGCGGCGTTGGGGCAAGTGTCGGCGAAGCCGCTCATAAAGTCACCAAACGCGTCATGCGCCTGCTCGATGAACGTCCTGGTCGTGCCGTCGCCACCGACACCATTCTCAGCGATCGTGATCACGTCCTCCGAGCGGTTACCGAACTGCACCGGTAGCTTCACATGCGCGACCACGCGCCGCTCCTCGCCCCGGCCGTGCAGCACGAAGCTTTGGCGAAGGCGCACGGCCAAACTATGGACCAACTGGCTGCGCAGAAATGCACGAAGATGGTCATCGGACTTCTGCGCTTCCATGATATGGCGGAGCAATTCGTTAAAGCGGGTGCCGGCGAGCGTTCCAATGAGTCGATCGATCCGGCGCTCGCTCAGCAGCGGATGGCTCGAGAGCGCTTCATGGTAGGTGCGCTTGAATAGATCGCCGAGGGCCGTGTCGCTCCACATCTTGAGCAACTTCGCGAGGTCGCCGCACAGGGCGGGACTATCGGCAGCAGCAACTACCAGTTCAGCGGCGCGTCGGGCTTCGTACCCATTGATCCCCGCGTTTCGAGCCCGCCGCTGTACGATGTAGCGCAGCATCTGATTGCGGTGCCATCGCTGATCAGCAGAGTCGCCGGCGAGCCTGGACATTTCCGCATCGAGGAACGCGTCAATGCGGTCTGAGCGAAGAGCGAAGCGGACACCTTCGCTCTCCATCGTGTAGCCTATGAACTGCGATGTCTCGCCGGTCGCGTCCGTGAACGTCTGGGAGACTCCGATCGGGTCGGCCTGTTCGACAATCCTGACCTCAGCATCCGCCCCCCAATAGATACGCGACAGGTGAAGGCCGGGGCTGCTCGTCGCGCTGCCCACATAGGTCTCGAACCCGGAAAGAATAGGGCGCATGTCGCCAATATCGGCAGGCATGCCCTCCCTGTCGAAGCGCAGGGTTGGAAAGCCACGGAGCGAACCTGTGCTGCGCATGTCGAGCGCCGCCGCCGGATCGACATTCTCCGGGATCGGCTTGGCGGCCCAGTTCTGGGCATCCCATTCGATAAGCGGCGTCCAGCCGCCACCGCGAACCAGGCCGATAAGGTCCGTGCCCAAGTTCGTGGGACGCAGGATCGTCGGCGAGATTGGAGCATCCCCGAGATCTTCGCGCGCCTCGATTGGCAAGTTGGCGAGGAGTTCAACTGCACTGCCAAGATCGATCCGTTCGGCGAGAGCCTCTTCCTGCGCGTTGAGATAGGGAGCGCGCCCGAGCTTGGGCGCCCGCCAATGAACCTCAATGCTGCCCCACCGGCGGGTCGCATTGCCTGGCGCTGCCGCGCCAAGGCCCAGCGAAATATCCTCGCTCTTGATGATCGGGTCGCCGCCATGAATGGGGACTCGGATGTCGACACTCGGCAGATCCGCAGCCCCGAACAGAGTCCGTGGCACCCATTCGATCCGGGCACGTCTGGTCCTGGCATGCTCATCGGTAGGAAAGGTGCCGAATTTGGACGTGATGTCTCGGATGAACGCTTCGGCGTCGGCATAGCCCAGCCGAGTAAAGGGATCGTCATCGAACAGGCGTGAACAGGCCTCGCTGAACTCCGAAACGATCTCGCCCGATGGGTGGCCCCCGCTCCCGATTGCGGGCAGGCGTAAAACCTCACGCCGCGCGATGAGATCTAGGAGCAGCGTTGCGAGTTGGCCGCGCGACACGATCGGGTTTGAGAGGTTCAAGGGAACTTCGAAACCGCGGCTGTCCAGGAGTGCGGTTGGACGGCGATAGTACCAGGAGTCCCGAGCCGAGTAGATCGAAAGCGTGATGCCAGTGACCGGACGATCATCATTGCCGCGACCGCCGCGGCCTTTGGGTTGAACGAAGCTGGCGAGGTTCGAGGGAGCATAATGCTGGTAGACGAACGCCATGTCCGGATCGTCATACCCAACCTCGAGCGACGCTGTTGAAAAGACCAGATCGCTCCGCTGGATTTCTGTTTCGATGCGAGCGCTACTCCCCGAGTAAACGGGAAAGCGGGCGACACTGAGCGGATTGCCCGGGATGTACGGGCCACGCGCGGTCCATTGCCTCTGATCGGTGGCCGCGAACGTCCAGCACTCGCCATCACGGAACAGGTCGCATCCGAGCGGATCACCGCAACAGGCGCGCCGTGGGAGACCGGTCGCGGGGTGGTCCGGGTAGATCCTGGTGCGGAGGCTGGCGAGGCTCTGGCCTACTTCGGCATCCATGTAATTGCCATGGAGCCGCTTCAGCTTGTCGATCGAATCGACAAAGACGATACCGCGAAACCCTCCTTCGCTGCCATGCCGGCGATGCATGTTGTGGGCGAGCGCCATGGCGGCCTGGATCGTTGTCGATGCGCCGGCCACGTCACGATTGCGCGACTCGACCTCTGGTTGGACGAAGTAGAAATATTCCCGCCCCTTGGGATTTGGCTTTCGTTCGGCAGGAAGCGGCTCGATCAGCAGGGGCTCCGAGCCACCAACGAGCTGGTGCCAAACATGAGCGGGCCGGCCCAACGTCGCGCTCATGCCGACAGCGATGGGCGCATCGCCGTTCAAAGCGCATCGGCCAAGGAGACGGCGCAGCCCATATCCGATCTGCGCGCCTTGGATGTGCGTATAGAGGTGAATCTCGTCGGCGAGGATGCAGCGCGGTCCGGACCCGCCATCGCCAAAGAGGGCACCATAGCGGCTATCGTTCAGCCACTGGTGGAGCGACTCCGTCGTGGGCAGGAACAACGTCGGAGGTGTCGCTCGCAGGGCTTGCTTGGTCCCGATCCAACCATCGAACTCCCAGCCGCAGCCCTTGCATTGGAGCGTGTCAGGCGCACCGTTTATCCCAGCGGCAATGGCGAGCGGAGCGCCGCAGGCGGGCTCGGGGCACATGAAGAAAGGAAAATGATATTCGCCGGTGCGGCCGGTCGGCTCCCACGTCTCCGGGTCCGCATAATGCCAGCCTTCTGGAACGGCACCGTTTTGCAAACCCAATGTGAGACGGGGTGCTCCATCCACGTTCCGGAGCGCCGCCAAATAACGGGCTAGCCGCTGCGCCTGGTTGGCGGCGAGCCTGACGCGCGGATAAACGAGGATCGCCCGCGTGCCGCCGATGGAGCGAAGCAGGTCCAGTGTCGCGCCAGCGATGATGGGCAGGCAGGCTGCCTCGGTCTTTCCCGAGCCTGTGTCAGCCGCGATGACGAAGCGTTCGTCGCCAGACCCAACCCAGGCGTCGAATATCGCGGTAAACGCCCGATCCTGGAAGCCGGCGAGGTTCGGCGAGGGTGCGTTCCAGGCACGCCGCAGCATTTCGGCCACCATCCCGAACGCTGCGGTGGGCTCGCTGCCTTGCCCATGCTTCGCTTCGACGGCCGCAACGGCATCACGCAGCGGGCTTTCATAAGCCGGCTTTTCCCTGTTGCGCAATTCAACCTTCAGGCCGCGGACGAGATACGGTCGATCACCGGCATCGTCCTTATGGAAGCGCTGTTTTGAATAGCGGACGGCGCGCGCCATTTCCGCCATTCGGCTGCGAACACGTCCCTCTTCCGCAATGAGCACGTGCCCGTGGAGGCTCAGGCGGCGGAGCGACTCCGCGACCTCCGAGAGGCTGGCGCCAAGCCCGCGCGCGAGATCCATCGGGGCATGCCACTCTTCGAAAACGCCGAAGTTGATCCGTCGGGCCTCATGGTCTTCGAGGTGATTGAGGAGGATATAGTCTGCCGGCTGAAGGTCTTCGCCGAGCGCCTCGGCCAGGTCGCGGGCGTCCGCCGGCTCGGTTCGGACCCGCGCGACATAGAGCCGGTTGTTGATCATCTCATATTGGACGACCTTGTCCGCCTCGAGACCGTCAAGCACGGGCTTGAACTGGTCCTCGCCGTCTGCACCTAGCCAGTCGAAAGCGTCGCGAACCCGACGATACAGGGCACCTCGCCGGCCGGCCCCGGCGAGCATGATCGCTTCCTCGACCCGGTCGACCAACTCGTCTGTATCGAGCGAATAAAGTGCCCGTTGATTGGTGAGCGGCGTGATGCTCCAAAAGGGCGGCGTGCCTTGGACGTGCTCCAACGCGATATGGCCGTGTCGCTGCAGCAGTCGCAGATCAGGGAATATCCTTTTGGCGTCGCTGCGCATTGCCCTGGCAAGCGTGTAGTCGGGAACAGTGCCCCACTTGTTGACGCCAGCCATTTTGCGGATTTCTTCAAGGATCCGCAGGTGCCCGGGCGTGAGGTCAGCAAGGTCGTCTCGCACCGGCCGCGCGGGCGCGGCGATCTGCGGCAGCGGCGCCTCGTCGCTGAATGGAAGGACGCAGACATCGACGTTGACCTGGCCGTGATCGGGCGCGGACAGCTTGACGCTGTCTGCATATTTGGCGCGGAAGATGAATTCGCGCAGGGTCTCGGCCTTGTCGACCAACTCCTCGTCGGACGGCACGACTTCAAGCAATCGCCGCGAAATGATCAGGATGAGCTTGCCGCGCGCACGCGTCACGGTGACATTGAGACGCTCGGGACTGAAGATGAACTCCGCTTCCGCCAGTGCGAACTCGGGGTCGGCGACGGTGTAGCTCACGACCATCGCATCCCGCTCGCGGCCCTGGATGCGGTCGACGGTCTCAACCACTGCGCCCGCGCCTTCCGGCCCTTGGGCAAGCATGTTGCGGATCAGCGCGTTCTGCGCGCGATGTGGGCTGACAATCGCGAGGCGATGCTGCCATTTCTCGGCATCGTCCGCGCCATCCTTAGTCGGCGGCAGTCGGCGGAACAACAGGCGTCCGAGCCTAGCCGCGACCGTCGCTTCGAACGGGTTGGATGATCCGGTTGGCGGACCGTCATGGATCAGAACGCAGATCGGATACTCAGGGTCGAGCGCCACTCGCTCCCAATCATCGAGCCCTTGTTCCCAGTCCTCAATCAGGGGGAGGCACCGCTCGGGGACAACGCTCTGGTAGCGGTTCTCATAGAAGCGATCGCGGGGAAAGCGCGTGAGCGGTTCGTTCAGCCGGAACGTCTCGTCGAACGGAAATTCCGGAACGCCGGCCGCTTGAAGGAAGGCGTAGAGCGATGATCCGAGCCGACGGCCGTCGACATCATGTTCATGTTCAACCCTGATCGGTGGAAGCTGCTTGTTGTCGCCCGCGACCAGGATACGACCATTTTCTGCCATACCGGCAATAGCCATCAGGCCATGGCTCAACACCATCTGCGAAGCTTCATCGACGCAGGTCAGGTGGAAGAAAGCACCGGTAAATCCGCCTTGCGCATCGATGAGCCGGTTGAGGCCCCACACCGTCATTCCAGCGACGGCATAGTCTTCGGTGAGAAGAGCCGCAGCATCATCGACGTCGAGATGCTCGACGCCGGGTGCAAGCGGACTAGACGGTTCGCGACCAACAAAGGCAATTCGGGGAGGGACGTCGAGTTGCTGGCACCGCACAGCGATTGCCTCAATGAGATTGATGATGGCGTTGCGGGTGAAGGCGGAGACGAGGATCCGGCAGGGCAAGCCTGCCCGCCGCCGCGCTTCAAGGTACCCCGCAGCCATCCAGGCGAGCGCGTGGGTTTTGCCGGTTCCGGGCGGACCAAGAATCAGCCCGGCGCGAGCGTGAGCGAGCCCATGCCAGGCATCAATTTGCGCCCGGCGCAAGGGTATGTTCGCGGCTTCGGTGAGGGGCTGTGCAACGTCGCTGAAACCTGCGTCCCAGATATCGGCATCGACCGGATCATCCGCGAAATCGAGTGGATCGCGCAGGAAGCGCAGGATTTCCTGAGCGCTCATGGCTGGCCGCCGAGTTGAAGGAGAAAGTTTTGGACTCGCGGGCCATTGATGTCCCGGTGGGTCTTGTCGATGCACCATCCCTTCGGTCCGGTTTGGCGGCGAAGGCTAGCCATGATCGACGAATCATATTGGCGCGCCGACATGTTCACGAAGAGCGATCCATAATCCCCATAGTTGAATCGGATCTCCAATGGACGCCAGTTTGCGGGGTTGAGACGTAGGTCGGGATTGTCGTCGGTCAGGATGAGGCCAATGTCGTCAGGTGAGATTTCGGCATCGCGGCTCTCTGGCGGAATTGAGAAGCGAAGCCAGCGGCGTCCATTCGGATGTCTGCCCTCGCTTTCGAGCGTCAGACCGGCGAGACACTCTCCGCGTTGCTGGCGCACGCGAGCAGGTTGGGCGAGGCGCACAAGTGTTTCCAGCAAGGCGCTACGCGAATCCAGCAGTTCGTATGCGTGAAGAAGATCAAGATCGCCGGCATTCAGAGGGTTGAGAGTAGATTGGAATCGGAAAGGTTGTTTTTCGAGCCGCAAAAATGGTGGCTGCGATGCCGCGTTCTGGCTGGTCAGCCACTCAACGAGTCGCGCTGCCGCTTCCAGCCTCGCCCTGACATCTGCCTCCACTTGGGCGTGGGAGACCGCATCGCGGAGCCCCTCGCGAAGCGAGCGAATGACTTCCATTGCAAGCAAGGACGAGAAGTCTCGTCGAAATGTGCCAACCGGCGTATAAGCTGCATCGATCTGCCCGGCGGCCTGAAGTGCCTCCGAGACTTGCCGAAGGTCATACGAGACCAACGCCGGCAACGCATATAGCTGCTCTATGACAGATCGGATTGCTGTGGCGGGAAGGTGGTGCGCGCCCTTGAATTCGGGCTCGGGCACTACATCCTCCGGCGGAAACAACCGAACGGCGTGGAGCAAACCGGTTCGGATCTGAGGATCGTTCAGATGCCTACCGATCGCCGCTTGTATCGCGCGCGCTTCGGCGGGCTCATAGATGAAGATGTGGGCCTGGAGTTGCTGATCAGGGGCGGCAGCTTCGTTGTGGGCATCGATCTCGCCAAGATCGGCGATGAGCGCGACGAACACGTCGAGCAGTGCTTGCCGTTCGGCATCCGGGCTGCTCTTGTCGATAACGCGAATGACCGATCGGGGTGTTCCGCCGCGCCGCATGTAGGCGACGGAGACGAGGTTATCTTCCACGGCGTCATGATCGGCGAGAAGGTAGAACGCACGGTCGATGCGTGGCGGCATGAGATAGCTCATCACGTCTGGGAGGCGGCGCACGTTATTGGCCGTAATCGCGCCGGCGCGAGCGATGATGGTGTCGCTCCGACGCTGCAATGACCAACTCGTCGGCCCAGTGGTGCCAATCCCAGCCGAACCCGCGAGCAGCCCGACCGTCTTCAGGCCGCGCGCCTGCAGCGCTAGCTTGCCTTCGTGTGAAACGCCGGGGACCGCGGACACATCGTTTTCGGCGGGGTTCGGATGCTCGATAGCTTTGCGACAATGGGCGAGATAATCACACTGCTCACATTTGAAGTAGATATGGAAGAAGGTCTCATCGAAGTTTGCGAGGACCTTTCTCCTAGCGATACGCGGTGCATCGCGCTTCAGGAACTCCTCAACCAATCTCAAATAGGGCTTGAGCGGGAAAGTCGCTGGCTCAACAAGTCCCTCGGCCACGCGGCTTCCCGCCCGTATATGCCAGACGGCACCGGTCGCATCGACACTTGCGTCGATCCCGAGATCGGCGAGCATGCCTCGAAGCAACAGCGCGTAGAATGCGACCTGTGCCTTGTGGAAGGGCGTGGAATTGCGTGTCGCCTTGATATCGACGATGCGAAAGACGACGCCATTAGGTGTCGTCTCGCGAAACACGATGTCGGTGTAGGATCGATTGATCTGCAGATGATCGGGCAGAGCAAGCGCGGCGCGAAACGATGGTCCTTGTTCGAGACCGAGTTGGGTAGCAGCCTTTTGCTTCGTTTGGCCTCGGAGAAAGGCGATCGTTTCTGCCTGGCCCAACCGATCTTCGTTTGGACCAGGTCCTAACAAAGGCTCCTTTGCGCTGAGCCTGGCGAGTACACGCTCCTCGAACTTGTTTCCTTCAAGAGCCCAGGCGGCGCCGCTCTCTTCCTTGACGATGGTGGCGCTGTCGCGTTCTGCGCGCGTCATCATGTCATAACGCGTCTTGCGTTCGCAGCGATACTGAAACCAAGATTTGACCGTGGACGCACTCAGACCCGACGCCATAATTCTCCCCTGCGCCGGACCATCGGCGTCCTAGTCCGCTCTGCCACTACGTCACGCATCGCGGCGCGATGCATCGAACCCTTCCCATCCCTTAATCCGCAATTCGCAGGAAGGGCAGGTTCCGCAACCATACCCCCAATTATGAAGCAGATCGTGAACGCCGAGATAGCAGGTATGTGTCGATGTCCGGATAAGCTCAATTAGCTGAGCGCCCCCAAGTTGCTTGGCCATAGCCCAAGTCTGCGCCTTATCGAGCCACATAAGCGGCGTACATAGCACAGCTCGAGTGTTCATCCCGAGATTGAGGGTGACCTGAAGCGATTTGAGCGTGTCATCGCGACAGTCCGGGTACCCGGAAAAGTCGGTCTCGCACATTCCTCCGATGAGGTGTCGCGCCTGACGACGTGAGGCGAGCGCTGCCGCAAGCGTGAAAAACAGAAGGTTGCGGCCAGGGACAAAAGTGTTGGGCAGGCCGTCTTCGCGCAATGCTATTTCTGCTCCGCGCGTCAGAGCGGTATCGCTAATCTGCCCAAGGATCGACAGATCGAGCATATGATCCGCGCCAAGTTTGCCCTTCCAGTCCGGTTTGATGTCGACGACTTTGGCGAGAAATTCCTCGCGGCATTCGAGTTCGACCCTGTGCCTCTGGCCATAGTCAAACCCGATCGTCTCCACCGATGCGAAGTTCTCCAAAGCCCATGCCAAGCACGTTGCAGAATCCTGTCCGCCCGAGAATAGGACTAGGGCTTTCTCGTCTGCGATCATGCGAGTTCTTCTTCCCCCCAGTAGGAGCATGCATCGCTGTTGCTATCGCGATAGACACTCACTTTCGTCAGCGCAGGAAAGCTGGGCTTCAGACGCTCCCAGATCCAGCGGCAAAGGTTCTCCATCGTAGCTGGACCAAGGTCGTTGATGTCATCGAGAAAGCGATGGTCGAGCGCGTCGCGAACACTTTCCAGTTCGCGTTCCAGAATGCCCACATCGACAATCATTCCGCTTTCCGGATCAGGCCTGCCCCTTAGGGTGACTTCGCCCCTATAGCTGTGCCCATGAATTCTCCGGCTGGATTCAGTCTGAACAATACGATCGAGCGTGTGGGCCGCATCGAAGCGAAATTGCTTTGAGAGTTCGTACATCAGCGGATTCCGACTAGCTTGTGCGACTGGAGCGATAGGCGCCAGTGAGGATTTTCGAGGCAGTAATGGATCGTGTCATCGAGGCATTGGCCGGCCTCGGCGCAATCCATTGGCTGCAAGAAGAAGTGCTCGAACTCGAGGTCTTCGAAGCGTTCAGGTGGCGCGCCTGCCTGCGGGAACACGAGCTTCAGTTCGTTGCCCGAACGCAAGACAAGTTCGTTTTCCCCTTTGGGGCTAACGCAGATCCAATCGATGCCTTCTGGGGCAGGACGCGTGCCATTGGTCTCGACCCCGATTTCAAAACCGTGTCGATGAAGTGCATCTACCAAAGGCGCATCGACCTGCAGCAACGGTTCACCACCTGTGAGCACAACATAGCGACTCTCATTCGAGCCAGCCCATTCATCAGCGATTGTTTGTGCCAGCAATTCCGCGTCCGCGAAACGGCCCCCACAGGTCCCATCCACACCCACGAAGTCGGTGTCGCAAAAGGTGCATTGCGCGCTCGCTCGGTCCTGTTCGCGACCCGACCAAAGATTGCAGCCCGAGAAACGGCAGAAAACAGCCGTGCGCCCAGCATGAGCGCCTTCACCCTGCAAGGTCTTGAATATCTCTTTGACCGCATAAGCCACGACTATTCAGCTGCGTCTTCGAAGAGTGGAGCGGGTGCTGCTCGCCGCTTTTGTCTGAGATCGGCCTTGAGGATGCCGACGAGATAGTGCTTGAGTAGCGCGACGTCGCGATTGACATTTTGCAGCGAGTTCCAGCGCCGAACTTCGTCGCCGAGTTCCCAGTCGCCGGATGTCCACGCTGTTTTGTCCTTGAGGCATTCCATGCCTACCTGGAAATCATCGAC
>NZOF01000120.1 GCA_002695185.1 Erythrobacter sp. | reverse complement strand
GCCTTGGCGTCGCGCCATGCCGAGAGCAGTTCGCGCAGTTCGCCAAGGTCGTCCTGCGCGCCAGGGTCGGCGAGGCCGAGCCGGTCGAGCACGCGGCTCGCGCCCAGTTCGCTCGCTTCCTCGACCACCGCGCGCAGGGTGATCAGCTCGCCCCCCTCGGTGCGCGCTTGCGCGATCAGCCGCGCGAGCATGTCTTCCCTGGTCATGCGGACATCTCCATTGGGGACAGGCCGAGCATTGCGCGCTTCTCCGCGTCGCTCAGGAAATCGGCGCTGCTGACCTGCGCCCACAGCTTCTCGCGGTCCTCGGCCAGCGCGGGGACGCGGTCGACATCGATCTGCGGTGCCTCGGCGAACCAGTCGCCCAGCCCGGCGTGCAGCCCGGCGAGGATCTTGCCCGCCAGCGGCAGCAGCGTGAGGCGCCACAGCGCGCGGTTGGCCTCGCGGTAATTGGCATAGGTGTTGTCGCCCGGCAGGCCGAGCAGCATGGGCGGCACGCCGAACGCCAGCGCGATGTCGCGTGCGGCGGCGGCCTTCAGCCCGGCGAAATCCATGTCGGCGGGCGTCATGCTCATCGCCTTCCAGTCCAGCCCGCCTTCGAGCAGCATCGGCCGCCCGGCATTGCCGCTGCCCTGATAGGCGCCGTGCAGTTCCGCCTTCAGCCGGTCGAATTGTTCGGCGGTCAGCGGGGGCGCATCGCCGTTTTCGAACACCAGCGCCCCCGATGGCCGCGCCGCATTGGCCAGCAGCGCGCGGTTCCACTCGCTTGCCGCATTGTGGACCGCCACTGCCGGGGCGGCGGCGGCCAGGCAGCCGGCGCCATAATGATCGTCGTTCGGGTGGAAATGCTTGAGGTGGATGATCGCGGGCCAGCCGTCTGCATCCTCCACCGGAAAGGTGATCGTGCGGTCGGCCAGGATATAGCGATAGGCCGCGGGCCAGCCATCCTCGCCCGCCACCACCTGCACCCGCTCGGGCCGCAGGGGGAACAGCTCCACCGGCACGCCCGCCCCGTCGCGCAGGATCTGGACGAAGGCATTGCCATGCAGCGCCAATTGCGCCGCCAGCACTTCCATCAGCGGCTGCGTGCCGCATGATCCGGCGAGCAAGCGGGCAAGCGCAGGATCGGCGCAGGCGACGGGCGCGCCGCCCACTCCCTCGGCCACGATCCGCACGCTGCGCTGCGCCACCGGGTTGGCAAGATAAGCCTCGCCCACCGCGCGGCGATAGTCGAAGGGCGCCGCGTTCGGCCCGGCATCGAAGGCCGCATCCCACGGCGAAACAAACCCGCGCGCCACAGGCACACGGGTGCCGCCCCCGCCCTTGAAGGCGGAAGCGAGGCTGGTGAGGAAAGACATGGGGTTTCTCCGAATAGGCCCGGCGATGGAAACCGGGGTCAGGGTGGTGTTTCAATGGTCGTCAGCCCGGGCTTGACCCGGGCGAGTGCTGCGTTTCTGTTGGCCCGATGGATGGCAAGGAAACCGGCGGCTGGGTCTACATCATGGCCGATCGCTATCGCGGCGCGCTGTATGTGGGCGTCACCAGCGCGCTCGCCGCCCGCGTCACCCGGCATCGCGAAGGCAATGGTTCGGCCTATTGCGCCCGGCGCGGCATAACCCGCCTCGTCTGGGCGGAACGCGGAGAGAGTATCGAGGCCTGCATCGCGCATGAAAAGCGCCTGAAGCGCTGGCGGCGGGAGTGGAAATTCGCTCTCGTCGAAAAAGCCAACCCGCAATGGGAGGATCTGTTCGATCACCTGTTGTGAGAGCATCCCGAAGCGAGCACCGGCCCCGGATCAAGTCCGGGGCGACGGGGTGGCGAGAACCGCCCATTCCCTCTTTCGTCAGCCCGGGCTTGACCCGGGCCAGTGCTTCTAGTCTCTCCAGAATGTTTCCTCACAACACCCGCACCCCCGGCTCCCGCCGCTTGCCCAGCATCAGCTCGGTCAGCGCCCAGACCAGCGCGTCGGCGCGGTCGGGGGAGCGGCCGGGGCCTTCGTAGCCGCCGCCGGTGGTGAGGCCGCAGAGCTGGTCTTCCAGCGCGGCGAATACGCCGGCGTGGCGCACGCGGCCCGCCTCGTACAGCGCGGCGACGGGTTCGGCGCGGGCGGTCTTGCCCTTGGTGGCGTGCACCAGTTTGAGCGGCAGGCCGATGTCCGCGGCGCGCAGCACGCTGGCCACCATCGCGCCGCCCTGGTTCGCCTCGGCCACCACGCGGTCGGCGTTCCAGGCGCTGGCGGCGGCGGCTACGGCGCGGGCCCAGCGTTCGGGCGTGGCGCCTTCCACCGTGCAATCGGCGCGGACATAGGCCAGCCCGTCGGCCCCAAGCATGGCGACCACGATCCCGCAGGCATCGCCCTTGGCCGAGGCGCCGGCGCCCGATCCGCTCCCCGCGGGCGGGTCCACCGCCACCACCACGCGGCGCGGTTCGGGGAGGGCGGAGCCGTAGCCGGAGCCAGAGCTTCCAGCCCCCACACGGCAGCGGTCGATCAGCGCGCGGGTCCACAGCGCGCCTTCCACCGTGTCGACCATTTCGCCGGCCAGTTCCTGCCGCCCGAAGGCGCTGCCCTCGAACTGTTCGATGATCGCGGAGAGGTATGCGCCCGGCAGCACCTCGCTATTGTCGGTGGTGCGCCCGCGTGCCAGGGCCACCTCGCCGCTGTCCACCCCGGCCATGATGTGGCGCATCAGCGCGGTGGCGCGCGGCGTGGTGGTGGCGAGCACGCGGGGGCTTTCGCCCAGCCGCATGGTCAGTTGCAGATTGTGCCAGGCCGACATGGCCCGATCGCTGGAATTATCCCATTTGGCTATTTCATCGCACCAGGCATGGCTATGCTGTGGGCCGCGCAGGCTTTCGGGCTCGCCTGCCGAATAGAGCGAGGCCGTGGCCCCGTTCTCCCACGTCAGGCGGCGCAGGCTGGGCTCGTAATGCGGGGGCAGGGCACCCGGCGCGGCGGCCAGCACGCCGCTGTCGCCTTCCACCATCACGCTGCGCACCTCGGCCAGCGTGGCGCCGACCAGCGCGATGCGGGCATTCGGATCGTGCCGCGCCACATCGCGCACCCATTCGGCGCCCGCGCGGGTCTTGCCGAAGCCGCGACCCGCGCAGATCAGCCAGATGCGCCACGCCCGCCTGGCATCGGCCGGCGGCAATTGCGCATCGCGCGCCCAGCCTTCCCAGTAATAGCTGCCCAGCGCGGCCAGTTCGTGCGGGGTGAGCATGGTGCCCAGCAGCGCGCGGTCCACCGTGCCCTCGCGCCCGCCGCGCCGCAGCCACACGCCGCGGGAGGGGACGGGTGAGGGAATAGGCGAGGGGACCTGCGCCGACACCTCCACGCCCTCACCCTCTTGCACGTTTCGCCGCCCGCTTGCGCGAGGCGCGGATGGCCTCGTCATTGGCCAGCCCGCGCAGGCGAAGCTTGTCGATCTTCTCGTTGATCGAGGCGATGGTTGCCGCCTCGTCGGCCAGCGCGCGGCGGCCCTTTTCGCGCGCCACGCTTTCGCGGTGGGCGGCCAGGCTGCGCAGCGCGGCGGCCGTGTCGAACTTGCGCACACTGCCAGGATCCTGCGGATTTTCGCCGCCCGAGCGCAGATGCGCCAGCAGCTCCATCTCCAGATTGTCATAGCCTTCCGCCAGCGCCGCATACCATTGCCGCGCGAAATCGGGATCGGTGCGGCGCAGACGATAGACGCTGGCCGTGTCCAGATCCGCCGCCGCCGCCGCCGCGCGCACGTTGGAACTTTCCGCCAGCGCTTCCAGGAAGCAGGCGATCCGCCGCTTGCCCACGCGCCGCACGCCGCCCCAGCAATCCGCCCCCACCACCGGCACCCCGCGCGCCGCGTCCCAGTCATAGGCGAACTCGGCATCGCGCGCCCGCCAGTCATAGGCGGTGGAAGTCGCCACCCCCGCAATTTCCGCCGCACGCCGCACGCCGTTCCCGGCTTTCAGCGCCTTTAGAAAACCCGCCATCCACGCGGGCTGCGCCGCGGCATCGGTCTGCTCCGGCCTGCTCATCATCGTCCTCCATCTGCTCGAAAACGCAAAACGGGCAGCGGCCCCTTGAAGAAGGCCCTGCCCGTTCGAATCACACTATCGCGATGTTCCTGTTATGTGCCAGAACAGCGTGACGATGTCAAGCACAAATAACCAAATGGGTTATTATTGGGTGGGCCGTTCTCGGCAGCGAGGAATTCGCATCAAGTCACCTGCTTCTTTCGGCTTGTATCCCATGCGGCCTGTGTCAAGGTTCGTCCTTGTCGCGGTGACAGCTACTGAGAAAACGAATGATGAAGTCTAATTTCAACATGTTAGCCGCCTTTGGCGCATGTGGCTTGATGGCTTGCGGCGAAGTCCGGCTGGAAACCCCAGCGTTCTTCGAGAAGAAGACCGGCCTTCCGCTATGCTCGAGCGCCCGGGTTGAGAATCAGACCGTGGGCGATCACGATTTCGAAACTGATTTTACCTACTCGGTGAACATCACCATGGACCAGCCATGTGAAGACCAGTTTGTCTCAGCAATAAGCGACAGGCTTGGCATAGATTGCCCTGACCTCAATTATTGCGATTTCCTCGACGATCAAAGTTGGTCCTACACGATCGAGCGTGTCCGCGAAAATCAGATCAATTTCATGTTGAGAGCAACCTAAGCTCCTCATTTTCGAGTGAACACACCCGCTTGCCCGCCTCCGCATCAGCCCCTAAACGCCTCGCCATGCTGATGAAACCGCTGCGCGGGCTTTACGAATGGACCATGGACAAGGCCTCGCACCCGCATGCGGTGTGGTGGCTGGCGTTCTTTGCCTTCGTCGCATCCTCTTTCTTCCCGCTCCCGCCGCATCCGCTGCTGGGCCTCATGTGTCTGGCCGAACCGAAAAAGGCGGTGAAGTTTGCAGCTGTAGCCACGCTGGCCTCGGTCGCGGGCGCGCTGCTGGGCTATGCGATCGGCTGGGGGCTGTACGATACGGTGGGCGTGTGGCTGATCAACGCGCTGGGCCTGACCGAGGCCTTCCCCGTCGCCGCCTGCCATTTGCGCGAATATGATTTCGAGGCGATCCTGATCGCGGGCGCCACGCCGGTGCCGTTCAAGCTGCTGACGATCACCGCCGGTTTCATCGGCATGAACCTCGTCACCTTCGTGCTGTCGAGCCTGTTCGCCCGCGCGCTGATCTTCATGACGGTGGGCATCCTGTTCCGCGTCTTCGGCGCCCCGATCAAGCGCGTGATCGACAAATATCTGGGCACGGTCACCACGGTCTTCGTAGTGCTGGTGGTGGGCGGCGTGCTGGCCATCACCCAGCTGGGCGGCAGCAGCGAGGAAGGCGGCGTCTGCGCCAATGCGACCGAGGTAAACCCGGCGGCCTGAGGCGGGGCTGCGCTCGCTGGCGTCCGCGCTTTAGCGGTAGAACTCCGTACTAAAACTCGCGGCTGACAGCGTATATTTTAGCTCGTCCTTCGTTGCGTCAGCAGCTACTGACGATGAACCATCCAGGTTCCTACGCCGAAAGTCATCAAGCCAAGGGAGAAGTCGTTCGATCCCGGTTGAAACGGGATCGTCGGTCATTTGAACTGTAATGTGCTTGAGCCTGACGCCTTCGCCGAACCGTGCGGCCAGATCGTCCGGGTCCACTTTCACGGCACTTTCGGGGTCCTGAATGTCTTCGAAAGTCACCAGCATGGGATAGGCGGAAACACCCCTGAGTAGCCCGCGTCGCCAAAACCGTGGAACCCGGATCGCTGATCGCCTATTCAGCATCGCATCATACCTTGCCTCGAATGCGTTTTCACCTGAGTATTTGGGTGCAA
Source organism: Erythrobacter sp. (assembly GCA_002695185.1). The sequence goes on along the minus strand of NZOF01000120.1, from coordinate 34,728 downwards.
GCATGAACATGATATTGGAGGCCCAATCGTAACTGATCTCGGACCTGAGCATTGCAAACAGCACCTGCCCGTCTCCAAGATCGACAGCCGCCGCCTGCCCGCGGACATTGGTGCTGACCCGACCCGGCGTGGGAATCGCGTATTCGCTAGCGCCATCCGTTTCGACCTCGATCACGGAAGATCCGGACTTGAGCCCATCGGGCGTCTCGACCTCGACAGTAAGGCGGAAGCGATAGTCAGGGGTCCGATCGACCTTCTCGCACCCCGCCATGGCCAGTGCAGCCACAAGCAATGCTACCGCCCGTGCGATGGATGATGGAGATCTGCGCATGGCATCGGTGATGGGGTGTCGATGCTTTCGGAAAGACTAAGGCGGATTAGGTATTCGTGGCAGGCACGGCAGGCGGTGCTCCGATCCCTCGCCCGGCCCAGCGCCAGCTCACCTCACCTCACCCCGCATAGCCGGTAGAGCGGGTCACATCCTCCCACGCGCCGATCTCTTCGCGCACATCGTCCAGCTTCTGCTCCACCAGCGCCAGCGCATCCTCGCCCAGCAGAAGGCGGGCGGGCGGATTATCGCTCGCCACCAGCTTTAGCAGGGCGGCGGCGGCCTTGGCGGGATCGTTGGGCTGGTTGCCGCTCTTTTCCTTGCGGGCGGCGCGCAGGGGATCCATCACCGCATCGTAATCGGCAATGGCGCGCGGCGTGCGCTGCATCGAGCGGCCCGCCCAGTCGGTGCGGAACTGGCCCGGCGCCAGCGCGGTCACATGGATGCCGAGGGCGGCGACCTCCTTGCCCAGCGCCTCCGAAATCCCTTCCAGCGCGAACTTGCTGCCGCAATAGAAGCTGATCCCCGGCATGGTGATGAAGCCGCCCATGGAGGTGACGTTGACGATGTGCCCGCTGCGCCGCGCGCGCATGCCGGGCAGCACCGCCTGCATCAGCGCCACCGGACCATAGACATTGGCGGCGAACTGGCGCTGCAGCTCATCGATCGAGGATTCCTCCAGCACACCCTCGTGGCCATAGCCCGCATTGTTCACCAGCACGTCGATCGGGCCGAGCGCGCTTTCCGCCTCCTCTACCGCGGCGGGGATCGCGGCATAATCGGTCACGTCGAGAGTCACGGCATGGGCGCGATCTTGGGCAAGGGCGCAGAAGCTGGCGGCATCCTCTGCCCGCCGCACCGTGCCCGCGACGCGGTGCCCGGCGTCCAGCGCGGCCTCCGCAAAGGCGCGGCCGAGGCCCGAACTGACGCCGGTGATGAAAAAGGTCTTGGTTTGCGGGGCAGTCATGCGAAACTCCGTCATTGGCTTTCAAATATATCATGATATAAATAGGCAATGGCAGAGAAAGACACAAGCCCTCGGGAAAAGCCCACGCGCGCAGATACGATGCGCACGAAAATCCTCGACGGGGCGGAGCGGCTGCTGCGCACCGGCAAGGCGGATTTCTCCATGCGCGATCTGGCGGCGGAGGCGGGGGTGAGCTTTGCCACGCCCTTCAACCGCTTCGGCAGCAAGCTGGCCATCATGCGCGCCCTGTCGGCCCGGCGAATCGACGCAATGATCGACCGCTATGGCAAGGAAGCGCCCGGCGGCGATGTGCCGAGTGATCTGCCTACCCGCGTGGCACTGGCCATCGACATCGCGGTGGACACCATGCTGGCCGAACCGAAGGTCAACCGCGCGGTGATGGGCGCGATCGGCTCGCCGCCCGCGGGGCAGGATGGGGCAGCAGTCCGTGTTCTCGACCACTCCAAAAAGCTCTGGGAAAAGGCGGTGGGCGCGGAAGCCTCCCCAACCGACCCCGACTTGCCCTGGCGCCTCGCCTTCGCCTTCCGCGGCGTGCTGTCCTTCTGGACCGCGGGCGAACTGGCCGACGACGCCTTGCGCCCCGCCGCCCACGCCATGGCGGGTGCGCTGGCGCCGGGAGGGCGGCCCGGAGCGCCGTGATCTTCCCCTGCCTTAAACTATCTTTTAAAAATAGCCGCTTAGGATAACGTCCGTTTGGGCAATCCTGTGGGGGAATCGAATTCATGAAAAACATATTGGCGGGCGCTGGCCTCGCATCGCTGGCGCTTGTGCTGGCAGTACCGGCACAGGCCGGGGTGAGCCAGGATTTCGCCGGGTGCGACGGGCTGCGAAAGCCCAAGCGCAGCGATGACGGCATGCGGGGGGAGGCGACGATGGCCTCCTGGGGCGGCTGGCCGAACCCAAATAGGGGCGCCCGGCCGGTCACGATCATCAATGCCTGCAACCGCGCGCTGGACAGCGGCAAGCTGCTTCCCGAACAGACGCTACGGCGCGCACATATGCTGCGGGCGCGCGGTGCAGCACAGCTCCAGCAGGGCGAATATGACAAGGCGCTGGCCGATCTGGAGGCCGCGCGGGCGGCGGGCCGCGAATATGACGGCGACTTTTTCTACGAACGCTCGATGGGGGTCTCGCTCGACCTGCTGCGCGCCATTGCGCTGAACGATCTGGGGCGGCGCGGCGAAGCGCTGGCGCTGTCCGATGCGGCGCTGGCCAAGCGGCCCTATGCGCTGGCGGTGCAGCGGGTGGGCACTTTCCTGCGCTCCGGAAATGGCGACACGCCGACCGATCCGGCGCTGTGGCAGGTGCTGGCGCAGATCGATCCGGCAACGCGCGGGATGACGAGCAAGCTGGCCGGGACGTCCGACGATTTCCGCATGCTGGCGGCGACCTCGGGCGAGCCGGTGGTGGAAATGCCCGGTCCTCCGACGCTCCAGCAATTGCTGCAGAACGCCAGCGTCGAAGCCATTGCCGGCAAGTGGATCACCGCGACCGGCATCCCCATGCGCACGGCCTATGCCCATGCCGCCACCGGCGATGCGGAAGCGGCGCGGCGCTGGATGGAGGCTACCCGCGCGGCGCTGACTGCGGAACCGAGCGGCGACGATGCCAAGCCCGACGAGCTCGAGGTCATGATGCGCCAGCTGGCCATGGCCACCGCGTTCGAACCTTATGCCGCGTTGGTTGAGGCGCGCATCGCGGTGAGCGAAGGGCGCTTTGGCGATGCGGCGGCGGCGCTTGATGGCAAGGAGTACAACCACTCGCCCATCACCGACGATCTGTGGGATGCCTATGCCGCGGGAACGGCGGATGGCGACGCGCCCGCCCTGCCGGTGCGGGGCGAAGCGCCCGAACGCAAATCGCCCAGGCTGGCGGCGCTGGCGCAGGATCTGCTGATGCGGCCCGAATCCGAACGCAAGCTGATCGATTACAAGCAGTCGCGCCCCAATTTCCTCGCCGCGCTGGCGGGGGCTGCGGTGACGATGGGGGTGGGACTGCTGGGTGGCATCCCGCGCACCTCGGGCTTCGAGCAGACCGATCTGGACGATGGGCGGATCAAGGTCGAATATACCGGCAACACCACCTCGGGCGGGGTGGTGCAGGAAATGACCCTGCTGCGCGCTGCCGAGATCGCGCGGGAAGCGGGCAAGACCCATTTCCACATCGCGGACCGCGAGGATTATCAACGCTACATGGCACAGCTGCAAAATGGCATCGAACGCTCGCGGACGCTGACCGGATACAAGACCGCGATCACGATCGCGCTGCTCGATGGCGGCGATGATGCGCCGCAAGCGATCGATGCGGTGGCGATCATCGATGCGCTGGGGCCGATCTATTACGACGATCAGGCCTGAAACCGGCGTTCGGCGCGTCTCGCCACCGATCAAGTGGGTGTTCGGGCGCTAATCCGGAACAAAAAAGGGAGGGCGCCGATGGTGCGGCACCCTCCCTTTTTCCGTATGGGAAGGCTCAGCCTTCGAAAGTGGTTTCCAGCGTGATCTCGCAATCCAGCAGGCGCGAGATGGGGCAGTTTTCCTTGGCGTCGGCGGCGATTTCCTCGAACTTCGCTTGGTCGATCCCGTCGACCTTGCCCTTGCAGTGCAGGGCCGATTTGGTGACCGTGAAACCGCCGTCCTGCTTTTCCAGGCTGACCTTGGCATCGGTGGTCAGATTGCCGTCGGAATAGCCGGCTTCCGCCAGTTTGAAGCTCAGCGCCATGGTGAAACAGCTGGCGTGGGCGGCGGCGATCAGCTCTTCGGGATTGGTGCCCGGCGCGTCTTCGAAACGGGTGTTGAAGCCATAGGGCTGGGCCGAAAGCGCGCCCGATCCGGTGCTGACATGGCCCTTGCCGTCCTTGCCAAGACCTTCATAGGTTGCGCTGCCATTGTTCGTAATTGCCATGGTTAAATCTCCTTTTCCCTTGGCAGACGAACGATGGCAGGCGCAGGTTCCTCAGCGGCTGCGATGCGGGAAGGTGAAACGCGCTTCTTCCACCGGGCGGCCCGACTGGTCGGCAGGGGTGGAATAGAGCGTCGCTTCCAGCGTGTCGCCGCGAATGCCGAAATGGGCAAAGCCCCAGGTCGATCCGCGCGAAAACAGCTTGGTCATCTGCGGATTGGCGGCGATCTGGCGGCGGGCAAACATCGTGTGCTGCGGCCGGTATTTCGAGCCTGCGCCCGATACAATCATCGGCACCGGCCCGCCTTTAGCGCCCGGCACGGCAGAGCAATCGTCGGTATAGGCTTCGATCAGATGATCATCGCCCGCGACATAGGCATCGGCATAGCGGCAGATCGGATCGAGCAGCAGGCGGCGCAGCGAGCGGGCTTTTTCATATTTGCTGCCGCCGCTGGACCACAGCGCGTGGTGACCCATCACGATCTTCCACTTGGCGTTAGACGAAGCCAGCGCCTCGCTCAGCCATTCGACCATGCGGCGTTCGCGATCGTTGGAGGCGCGGACGAAATCGGGCCATTCTTCCAGCGGGGTGCCTGCGATCTCGTTCCCCGCAGAGTCGAGCTGATCCTCATGGACTTCGGTCCCGGCCAGCAGCATCTCGGTATCGATTACGAAGATTTCTAGCTGACCCTCCATCCCTTTCGGCACCGCGCGATAGAACAGGTCTGGCATGGTGAATGCGGGATGCCGGCGCAGATAGTCGAGCTGCGCATCGGTGGCTTCGCGGGAGATGTGCCAATCGTGATTGCCCATCATGGCATAGAAGGTGAAACCGGGAAGGCCGCTGGCGAAGCGGCCGAACGGCTGGTCCAGCATCTCCCGGAACCGACGTGCATCCGAAATACCGTCGGCCCCCAGCGTCGCCCCGTCGGGGTAGATGTTATCGCCCAGCAGTGCGCCGAAATCGCACCCTTTGCGCAGGCAGACTTCCTTGGCCGCCATCGCCACCGGATACATGCCGCTGGCCGCCATGAAGCCGCCACTTGCGGTTTCGAAGGTCCAGGGCGTGGGGCGAAAACCGGTCAGGTCTCCGTTATGCTCGCGCCAGTCTTCGGCTTCCATCGCCAGATAATCGCCCAGTTCGCGATGGATCGGATCGTCCGCATCTGGCGTGTCGTAGGCGGGAATGTAACCTGTATCGCCCAGCGCCACGAAGGAGATATCGTAATCATCGTCCTGCGCCACGCCCGGGCTCGAAAGGGTCAGGGCAAGGGCAGACAGCAGGGTGGTGGCGAGGCGCATCATCGGCTCCGGAAGCGGTGGTGAGATTGGGGAGAGCCGCCCCGATGGCGCCGGTTTATTACAGGAATAAGATAGGCTGGGCCGGTCGCCTCAGATCCCGAAGGCCTTGAGAAAGGCGTCCGTCATGCCCTCCAGCCCGGCGCGCAGGCCCTTGCGCCTGCCCGCATGCGGCGCCTCCTCCAGCACCAGCACGCCGCTGCCGCCCTCCACCCGGTCGCGCAGCAGCGGTTCGCGGCCGAGCAGATAGGGCACAAAAGTCTCGTTGCGGGCGACCGAATAGCTGAGCTCGGCGGAAAACCCCGCGAGCTGGTCCTGCCCGAAGCGGCGCCCGCTATCGACCGGTTCGACCCGTACGCCGCGCCCGCCCTTGACCACCAGCCGCGCCGGGCCGTGAAAAACGAGGAAGCGCAATTGCTGGGTCAGCCAGGCGTTGAGATTGAAGATGCGCCACGTGCTCTCGATCCGCAGCGGGCGCTCCTGAGGCTGCACCACGGCGGCCAGCGCGCGGGGCTGCAGCACCATCGCTGCCCCTGCCGGAAGGTCGATCGCGGTGACTTCGGCAAAGGGATCCTCGTCGGCGGAAATGACGGTGGTCGTCTCGGCCCCCCGCACCCTGGTGAGGAAGGTCATGCCGCTGGCCATGCTGGTGAGCGGGCTCTTCCAGTCGAGCATGCCCCTGGTCCGCAAGTCAGCGCCCGCCGGGCTGGACTGGAGGAAACCCTGCCGCACCAGCAGCTCCTCGCCCGCCTTCAGCGTGATCGGCACGGAAGTGCGCGACTGGTCCACCGCGGCCACCTGCGCGCCGGAGCCTGCACCCGGCACTGCAATCCGGATCGAGCGGCGGCGCTCGGCAAAGGGGGCGACGATGTAATAGAGGAAGGCGCGGATCAGATAGGGCGTGAGCAATATGCCGAGCAGCGCCCAGGCGGCGGCCACCAGCACATCGCGCAAGGTGGTGTCGGCCATTCCCTCGGTCGTGTCGGCCAGCGGGGCGGTGGTCCATTCCTGCGCATCGGCATAGGCCTGCCGGGCCTGCGCCAGCCGCTCGCGCGCGGCGATCCCGGCTTCGCGACGAGCCTTGCGTTCGTCGGCGGCATTGCAGCGCGCGGTGCGCCGCTCTTCGAGCCGCTGGCGTTCGCGCAGGAAGATATCGCGCGCCTGCTGTTCGATTTGATTGAGCCGGTCGAACTGCGCCAGCTGCGCTTCGGCCTCGCGGCACAGGCGATAGGAAATGCGGATGGCGTTGGCCGTGGGGATACGGCGATAGCGATCGAGCTGGCGGTCCGCCGTATCGACGGCAATCTGCGACAGGCGGGCCTCGCGCGCCGCAGTGAGCGCCTCGATCTCGGCCCCCAGCGCGGCAATCTGCAGCTTGGTCCGCTGCGCCGCCAGCAGCCGGGACGGGCGCACCGTGTCGAGGAGGCCGCCGCCTTCGTCCAGCTCACGCTGAAGGTCTGCGCGTTCCTGCTGCACCTCGGCGATCCGGGCGTCGAGCTGGTCCTTGCCGAGCGCGCGGATGGCCTCCTCGCGGAGGCTGAGATCGGCTTCGAGGTCGCGGCGTTCCTTCGCGATCGTCGTGCGGATATCCGCGACCGACATGGTATCCTGCCTCAGGCTCTCGCTGGTGAATTCCGAGGCGACGCGCGGCCAGACAAGGATGTAGAAGGCAAAGGCGAGGCACAGAGCAAGGTAGAGTACCCCGGTGCGCCCCAGCCAGCCGAGCAGGGCCTTCATGTCGCCATGCCCGCTGTCATGTGGCTGCCTTCATCGCGTGCCGATCAGATGATCCCGATGTCCTTGCCCGCCTTCTCGAAGATCTCGAGAATCTGGCCGACTTCTTCTTCGCTATGCTCGGCGCAGAGTGAGCAGCGCAGCAGCGTCATGTTCGCAGGCGTTGCTGGCGGCCGGGCGAGGTTCACATACAGGCCGCCCTTGATCAGCGCTTCCCACATGGCCGCGCCCTTTTCGAGATCGGGCATGATCACCGCGATGATCGCGCTTTGCGGTTCCTCGGTCCCCAGCTTGAAGCCAAGCTCGCGCAGGCCCTTGTGCAGCGTGCGCGAATTCTCCCACAGATGGGCGCGCTTTTCCGAACCGCTCATCAGCTTGCGGATGCTGGTCGCCGCTGTTGCCACCACGGATGGCGGCAGCGAAGCGGTGAAGACATAGGGGCGGCAGACGAGGCGCATGATTTCGAACTTGGGATGGTTCGAGACGCAGAAGCCGCCGACCGTGCCCACGCTCTTGGAGAAGGTGCCGATGATGAAATCGACATCGTCGATCACGCCCGCATCTTCCACCACGCCGCGGCCGTTTTCGCCGATGAAGCCCATCGAATGCGCTTCGTCGACCAGTACCATCGCGCCGTATTTTTTGGCGATAGTGACCATTTCCTTCAGCGGCGCGACATCGCCCAGCATCGAATAGACGCCTTCGAGGATGACTAGCTTGCCCGCCCCTTCGGGAACGCGCTTCAGGCGCTTTTCCATCGCTTCGATATCGTTGTGCTTGAACGGCACGACTTCGGCCTGGCCCAGCGCGCAACCGTCCCAGATGCTGGCATGGCTGTCGATGTCGAGGATGATGTAATCGCCCTTGCCGGCGATGGTGCTGATGATCCCCAGATTGGCCTGATATCCGGTGGAGAACACCATGGCATGGTCCATGCCATAGAATTCGCGCAGCGCGTCTTCACACTCCTTGTGGCCCTGATAGGTGCCGTTGAGCACTCTGGAGCCGGTGGTGCCCGATCCGAAATCGGCGAGCGCCTGCTTGCCTGCCTCTATCACGTCGGGATCGAAGGTCATGCCCATGTAATTATAGGTGCCGAGCAGGATGGTCTCGCGCCCGTTGCAAACTGCCCGGGTAGGCGACAGCACCTTTTCCATCACCAGATTGAACGGGTCTTCCTGTCCGCTGGAAAGGAGACCTTCGCGCAGGTTGATGATGTCGTCGAACTTGGAGAACAGGTCTTTCCCGTCTCCCTCGATGGTCTGCGGCTGGTCGGCCTGGATTATGCCTTCGCTCATGCGGCGGCCTGCAGCTTGTGAACCGCATCGACGAGCTGGCCGTAGGTTTCGATTTCGGCCTGCTGGTTCATCGAGATGATGATGTCGAATTCATCCTCAATCTCGGCAACGAAATCCATCACGGTGAGGCTGTCGAATTCGAGATCGTTCTGGAAGGTGGTGTCTTCCTTGATCTCGATGCCCTTCTTGTTGAAGGGTTCTGCGAGTTCGCGGATCTTCGCGTCTACCTCGGCACGGTCCATGGTTTGGTCCAGTTCTTTCAATATGCGGTGCGACCTGCAGTATTGCAGGCCCTAACGAATGGGTCGGCAAAGCGGTTTCCTGCCCCGCTTGTCAAGCGTGGCGGCAAGGCGTTCAGGCTGCCAGCAGCTTGCGAACGGAGGCCATGAAGGGTCCGATGGACACCGGTTTGGCCAGATAATCCTGCGCACCGGCTTCGCGAATGCGTTCTTCGTCGCCCTTGCCGGCATAGGCGGTCACGGCCAGAACCGGCACATGTTTCAAGGCCTTGTCGGCTTTCAGCTGGGCGATCAGTTCCACCCCGTTGATATTGGGCAGCTGGATATCCATGATAACCAGTGCAGGTTCCGATTTCTTTGCCGCGGCCACGACATTGCTGCCATCGGAAACCGGCACGACCTCGTAACCGTTCGCCTTCAGAACGTCACAAAACAGCTTACGATTAAGGTCGTTGTCCTCGACAACGAGGATTCTCTTTGCCACTTGGCCTGTCACTCCTGCCTCTAGGGGTGACCCCTTATAGCGATGCGGAAGGACTGACAATTACGAGCGGGTACAAATCGCTACGACGAGACGACCGTGCGCCCGAAGTGCTGGCGCTCGAAGCGCTGGGCTGGGCGCTGACCGATGAAAAGCGGGCCGAACGGCTGCTTTCGCTGACCGGCCTCACGCCGGAAGAATTGCGCCATGGTCTGGAAGATCGCGGCGTGCAGGCGGCGGTGCTGGAGTTCCTCGCCAATCACGAGCCGGACCTTATTCTCGCCGCAGACGCTTTGAACACGACGCCCGAAATTCTGGTCGCCGCCGCAAGGGAACTGAACACATGAACCGCCCGCTCATCATCTCCGATTGCGACGAGGTGCTGCTTTACATGGTATCGCCCTTCCGCAGCTGGCTTGCCGAAACGCAGGGCGTCGATTTCCACATGGGCGGCAACGATTTTTCCCAGGCGCTGCGCTGGCAGGACGGCGGCGCGGTGCTGGAACAGGAAGAAATCTGGCGTAAGTTGGGCATGTTCTTCGATACCGAAATGCACCGGCAGGACCCCATTCCCGGCGCGATCGAAGGGCTCAATTCGCTGTCCGAACAGGCAGATGTGGTGATCCTGACCAATCTGGTCGACAAGCGTCAGCAGATGCGGACCGAGCAGCTGGCGGGCCACGGCCTCGATGCGCGGGTCTTCACTAATCAGGGCCCCAAGGGTCCGGCGCTGCAGGCCATTCTCGACGAATATCAGCCGTCGAAAGCCATCTTCATCGACGATCTCGCGCAGCATCACCGTTCCGCGCGCGAAACCGTTGCCGATATCACCACGCTCCACCTGTGCGGCGAACCCGAACTCGCTCCGCATATCGACTGCGCCCATACAGCGGGCCATGCCAATGCGCGGATCGACACATGGGACAAGGCGCTGCCATGGCTGGAAGAGCAATTGCAGAAGGAAAACGCATGACTATTGAGGCCAAACTGGAAGAACTGGGCATCACGCTGCCCGAAGCAGCGGCACCGGTTGCCAGCTATCAGCCGCTCGTCGTGTCGGGCAGCACAGCCTATGTCTCGGGCCAGCTTCCCTTTGTCGACGGCAACCTTGTCACCGGCAAGCTGGGTCAGGATGTTACGCTGGAACGCGGCCAGCAGGCAGCGCGCGCCTGCGGCCTGATGATCCTTGCACAGCTCAAGGCTGCTGGCCTGCTGGAACGGGTCGAAAAGGTGGTCAAGCTGGGCGGGTTCGTTTCCAGCGTTCCCAATTTCACCGACCAGCCCAAGGTGGTGAACGGTACCAGCGACCTGATGTTCGAAGTGTTCGGCGAAGCAGGCCGCCATGCGCGCAGCGCCGTCGGTGTACCGGTCCTGCCGCTCGATGCGGCGGTCGAAGTCGACGCGATCATTGCGCTCAAGGACTGATCTTGCGCGGCTGGCAGCGGTGAGCGAGCGTGTTCTCGCTGCTTGACCGTCTGGCCGTGAAGGCACCCGATCCCGCGCGGGTCGGGTGGCTGCGCGAGTGGACCTATGCCCATCGCGGGCTGCATTCGCCCGGCATCCCCGAAAACTCGCTCGCCGGTTTTGCACTGGCGGTCGAACGCGGGCTGGGCGTCGAATGCGATATTCAGCGCAGCCGGGATGGCCAGGCGATGCTGGTGCATGACTGGGAGTTGGAACGGCTGACTGGCGTCAGCGGCCCGCTGGCGGCGCATAGCGCGGAAGAACTGGCGCAGATCGCTTTCCTCGATAGCGAGCACAAGCTGGCGCGGCTGGACGATCTGCTCCCGCTGGTAGACGGCACGGTCCCGATCCTGATCGAGCTGAAATCGCGGCGCGGTTACGATGTGAAGCGCAGCTGCCGCGCCGTTGCCCGCGCGCTGGAAAACTACGCCGGCCCGCATGCCGTGATGAGCTTCGATCCGCGTGTCAGCATCTGGTTTGCCAGGCATTCACCGCAGACAGTCCGCGGCCTTGTCATGCGCGAGGACGAGATCGGCATGACGCAAAAGGCCTGGCAGCGGCACATGGCGCTATGGGCGGCGCGGCCCGAATTCATCGCCTATCATGTTGCCGCTCTGCCCAATCGCATGGTTGCCGCGCTGCGCAAGCGGGGAATGCCGGTCCTCACCTGGACCGTGAATTCGCCCGAGGCGCGGGCGCAAGGCGCGGCGCATGCTGATGCGCTGATCGCCGAAGGGGAAGGGCTGGCGTGAGCGGGGAAGGGCTTGCAGCGCGTATTTCCGGTTCCGTCGGTGCGTGCGATGCCGCGGCGTGGAATGCGCTGGCGGGCGACAACCCCTTCATGCGCCACGAATTCCTCACTGCGCTGGAAGATTCGGGCAGCGTGGGGCCGGGCAGCGGGTGGCAACCGGTGCCACTGGTGATTTCGGCCGAGGACGGCCCGCCGCTGGCCGCCATGCCTGCTTATGCCAAAGGGCATAGCCAGGGCGAATATGTCTTCGACCATGCCTGGGCCGATGCCTATGAAAGGGCGGGGGGCAATTATTACCCCAAGCTGCAGATCGCCGCGCCATTCACCCCCGCCACGGGGCCGCGCCTGCTATTGTCCGACCCGGCACTGGCCGCGCCGCTGATTTCTGCGGCGGAGCAGCTCTGCCTGCAGAACCAGTTTTCATCCGCCCACGCTACCTTCATCGAACCCGATCAGGTGCCGCTGTTCGAAGAGGCCGACTGGTTGCTGCGCACCGATATCCAGTTTCACTGGCTCAATCAGGGTTTCGCCAGCTTCGACGATTTCCTCGCCACGCTGACGTCGCGCAAGCGCAAGGATCTTCGCAAGGAGCGCGCGGCGGCGCAGGAAGGGCTGGAGATCGTGCGCCTCACGGGTGACGATATCCGGCCCCACCACTGGGATGCGTTCTGGCATTTCTATCAGGACACCGGAGCGCGCAAATGGGGCCAGCCCTATCTGACGCGCGCGGCATTCGACCTGCTGGGCGAGCGGATGGGGGAAAAGATCGTGCTCGTCCTCGCGCTTGAAGAGGGGGAACCGATTGCCGGTGCGCTCAACTTCATTGGCGGCGATGCGCTATACGGCCGCTATTGGGGCTGCACCAGGCAAGTGCGCTTCCTCCATTTCGAGCTCTGCTATTACCAGGCGATCGATGTCGCCATCGAGCTAGGTCTGGCGCGAGTCGAGGCCGGGGCGCAGGGCGGGCACAAGCTTGCCCGCGGTTACGAACCGGTCGAGACCGTCTCCGCCCACTGGATCGCCGATCCCGGCTTCCGCGCGGCGGTGGCGGAGTTCCTCGAGCGAGAGCGCGAAGGCGTGGCCTCCGACCGCAATTATCTCGAGCGTCGAACGCCCTTCAAACGGCAAGGCTAGATCAGGCAACCTTGCGCTGGTCCTCGATCAGCCAGCTGCGCGCGCGGCGCTGGGCCTCGTGAATTTCGCGCAGGGTCATTTCGTCGGCGACGTCGGCCCGCGCCCAGGCGGCCTCTGTATGACCTAGGGACGCGGCGATGTTGAACCATTTGTGCGCTTCGATCATGTCGGCCGTGCATCCGTGGCTGCCCGTCGAGAGCGCGACGCCCAGATCGTAAAGCGCGTCCACGCTGCCGCTGTGATAGTTTGCCAGATATTCGGCGATCGTGACCAATCCCCGGTCACTTTGTTCGATGCGCCCCGCACCCCCGTCGATTGCTTTCAAAGCCATGTCCCGAACTCCCCGTATCGATTACCGGCTTGGCTGCCGGCAAGGCCCAGACTGGTACCTGATGGTCAACATATGGTTAACTGGAATGCAATTCGGGTTAACCTCCTGACCGGCCGTGCCGAAACAGTCCGGGCAAACCGCCCGAAACCCGCTTGCGAGCCCTTCGCACCGCTTCTATAGGCCGCGCTTTCGGAGGGCTGCAGGTATCGGAAATATCCGGGCCAGCGGGATGTCGGCTCACCGTGGACACGAGAGTTGGGAAGAAGGTACCACGCTCAATGGCCCCATCGGCGTCGAATGTTTCGGAAAAACTTGCACAGGCAAAGGCTGCCGTCGATCCCGATTACGTCCCGTCGGACGATGAAGAGTATATGGGCGACACGCAGCTGGATTATTTCCGCGTGCTCCTGCTCGACTGGAAGAAGTCGATTCACGATGCCGCGGGGCAGACGCTGCAATCGCTTCAGGACGGACCGATCCGCGGTTCCGATCTTAACGATCGCGCATCGTCGGAAACCGACTGGGGCATCGAATTGCGCACCCGCGACCGCCAGCGCAAGCTGATTGCCAAGATCGATGCTGCCCTGCGCCGCATCGATGCGGGCGAATACGGCTGGTGCGAAGTGACGGGCGATCCGATCGGCCTGCGCCGCCTTATCGCGCGCCCCGTCGCCACCATGACTGTCGAGGCGCAGGAAGCGCACGAGCGGCGCGAGAAGGTTTCGCGCGACGATTGACGCAGCCTCGCTGCGGGTTTGGCAGGCGGGTTAACATATAAGGTTAACCGCTGTTTATCTTTTCGGCCGCAGCCTGTATCTGGCTGCAAGCCGAAGGATACCATTCACTGCTCAATCGAGGCGAAGATGATTCCTGCCACCGACAAGCGAAATGAGAAACGCGACAGCGTGCTGATGATGGCCCAGCTCCGTGTGGAGGGCGCCGGTAGCAGCGAAAAGGTCAAGATCCGCAACTTGTCCAACTCCGGCATCCAGGTCGAAGGCCCCGTGCTCGCCACGGACGGGCAGCGGGCCGTCGTCACGATCCGGCAGATCGGCGATGTGGGCGGCGTGGTTACCTGGACGAAGAGCGCGCGAATCGGCATCTCCTTCGACGAGCCGATCAATTCGGGCGCGGCGCGTACCAGCCTCGTCGGCGACATGCCCGAAGCACCCCGTTATGCCCGCGCCGCACTGACGCCGCGCGAAAGCTACGGAAAGCCGCGCAGCGTCTGACCCGTTCATCTTGCGTGTGCCTGCCGCGCTGCTAGGTCACACGCATGCTCCGTCATTCAGCCCTGTTATTGCTCGCCGCGCTCGTGGCATCCTGCGGCGGGGGGACGGATGATGGCCTGGTCAGGGTCGCCCATATGGGCGATGCGGCCTCGCTTTACGCGACCGGGCCGGAGTTGTCCTCCGGCGCACAGCTGCTCCATGCGGCGCAGCAGCAGGGTCTCGTCAGGTTCAATGAGGCGGGAGAGATCGTCCCCGGGCTGGCCGAACGCTGGATCGTCACCGATGACGGCCGCAGCTATATCTTCCGCATCACCGAATTCGATCTGCCCGACGGCACCCGACTGACCGCGCGCGCCGTCGCCGATGGGCTGGAGAAAAGCATCGCCCGGGTGAAGGGCACCAGCCTCGCCCTCGACCTCGCCAAGATTTCGGAAGTGCGCGTGATGACCGGCCGCGTCATCGAAATCCGTTTGCGCAGTCCGATGCCCGGTTTCCTGCATCTTATCGCGCAGCCCGAACTGGGTGTTGCCCTTGCCGAAGGGAATGCAGGGCCGATGCTTGCCGAACGCGAAGGCGATGCCACCATCCTTGCGCCCATTCCGCCCGAACTGCGCGGCCAGCCCCAGCGCAGCGACTGGCTCGAACTGGTCGACCGGGTCCAGCTGGCGCCCTATGCCCCGCGCGATGCGGCGCAGGCCTTTGAGAGGGGGCAGGTGGACCTTTTGCTTGGCGGCCACCTCGAATCGCTGCCGCTGGCCATCACCGGCGCGCTGTCGCGCGGCACGGTGCGACTCGACTCGGCGATCGGCCTGTTCGGGCTCGACGTGCTGCGGCCCGAGGGCTTTCTTGCCAATCCCGCAAACCGCGAGGCGCTTGCGCTGGCGATCGATCGCCCAACGCTGGTGGAACAGTTCAATTTGTCGGGCTGGACCGGCTCGAACCGTATCGTAGGCGCTGCCATGCCGGGCGACGACGGCAGTGTGGGGGAGCGCTGGACCGCCCTCTCGCTCGACCAGCGCCGCGCCGAAGCTGCATCCCGGGTGCGGCAGTGGCAGGCAGAAAGCGGCAGTGCGCCAACCGTGTCGGTCTATCTGCCGGAAGGGCCGGGTTCGGATTACCTCTTCGCCGCGCTGGCCGAGGATCTGTCCTCGGTCGGGGTGGCGCTGCTGCGTGCAGCGGACAGGGATCTTGCCGACCTTGCCCTGCGGGACAGCGTGGCGCGCTATGCCGGGGCCCGCTGGTTCCTCAACCAGTTCAACTGCGCCTTCGCGGCCCCTGTCTGCTCGGCCGATGCGGATTACCTCGTCGAACTCTCGCTCGATGCGGCCGATGCGGCGGAAGAAGCCTCCTATCTGGCGGAGGCCGAGCAGACGCTCACCGCCACCAATCTCTATATCCCGCTGGGCACGCCGATCCGCTGGTCGCAGGCCCGCGCCGGGGTAGAGGGTTTCTCCGAGAACGGCTGGGCGGTGCATCCCTTGTTCCCGCTGTCGAAAGCCCCCATTTAAGAGCTATGGACGACAGACGCCTTACTTCGATCGACCTGCAGCCCCGCCAGGACGAAGGCTTCGGACCGCAAGGCGCCACCGGCCCGCAAGGCACCGCCGGACCGCTGCGCTTCGATTTTCCGGGCGGACGCGATCCCCAATCGATCCGCCGCCGGGTCGAAGCGATGGAAATCATTCTCGAACGATCGATGACCCTGCCGGGCACCAATTACCGGATCGGGCTCGATACCATCATCGGCCTCGTGCCGGTGCTGGGCGATCTCGTGACGGCGGCCATGGGCAGCTATATCGTTTGGGAAGCGCGCAATCTGGGCCTGCCGAAATGGAAGCTGTGGCACATGGCCGGGCGCATCGGTTTCGATACGGCGATCGGCGCGGTGCCGCTGGTGGGTGACGCCTTCGACCTCGTCTATCGGTCCAATACCAAGAATTTGAAGACCATCCGCAGGCATCTCGACAAGCATCATCCCGAAACGAAGGTCATCGACCAGTAGTTTGCTTGTCGGTTCCCGCGCGCTAGGGCTGCGCGCATGGCTTCCGATATCACCTATTCCAGCTACCTCGACCTCGACCGCATCCTGTCGGCGCAGCACCCGTCGTCCGATGCGCATGACGAGATGCTGTTCATCATCGTCCATCAGGCCAGCGAGCTGTGGCTCAAGCTGTGCCTTCACGAACTGACGGAAGCGCGCGAATGCATCCGCGAGGATCGCCTGCGCCCGTCGTTCAAGATGCTGGCCCGCGTGGCCCGAGCGCAGGGGCAGCTGATCCAAAGCTGGGACGTGCTCAGCACCATGACCCCGCATGATTATTCGACCATCCGTCCCTTCCTCGGCGGGTCGAGCGGGTTCCAGAGCGCGCAGTACCGGATGATGGAATTCCTCCTCGGCGGCCGTAACCCCGACATGATCACCATGCACGAGGCGACGCCCGAGGTGGCCGCAGGCCTGCGCGAGGAGCTGACCCGCAAGAGCATCTATGCCGAGGCGATCGCCCTGCTGGCCCGCCGCGGGCTGGATATCCCCGCCGAAGTGCTGGAGCGCGACCATGGCAGCGCGTGGGAGCATGTGCCTGCAGTGGAAGCGGCATGGGCCGAAATCTACCGCGACCCCCAGGAATATTGGGACCTTTACGAACTGGCTGAGAAGCTGGTCGATCTGGAATACCATTTCCAGCGCTGGCGCTTCGGCCATCTCAAGACGGTCGAACGGATCATCGGCTTCAAGAAAGGCACCGGCGGCACGCCCGGCGTTCCCTATCTGGCAGGCGTGCTGAAAGCGGCCTTCTTCCCAGAATTGTTGAGCGTGAGGACGGCCCTATGAGTTCCTGGAAGAGCAAGCGCCGCCTGTGGGACATCAGCCAGACGCTGCGCCCGGCGCTGCCCGTCTGGCCCGGTGATACCAAATTCGGCTTTGAGCGGACGTGGCGGATGGACGAGGGTTCGCCCGTCAATGTCGGCAAAATGACCATGAGCACGCATTCGGGCACCCATGCCGATGCGCCGCTGCATTATGCCGAGGACGGGATGGATGCCGCTGGCATGGAGCTCGATCCCTATATCGGCACCTGCCTGGTGGTGGATGCACGCGGGGTGAAGGGCGAAGTCGACGTGGCCGACCTGCCGCATATCGACAGTGTCGACCGCGTGCTGTTCCGCACCTGGGACGTGTTCCCGCATGAGGAATGGCGCAGCGACTGGCTGCCGATTGCCGCCGAAACCATCGAATGGCTGGCGCTGCAGGGCGTGAAGCTGATCGGCACCGATGCGCCCAGCGTCGATCCGCAGGAGAGCAAGACCATGGCAGCCCACAAGGCCGTGCTGAAACACGATATGCGCATTCTGGAAGGGCTGGTGCTCGATGATGTGCCCGAAGGACGGTACGAACTGATCGCCCTGCCGCTCAAGGTGGGCGGCGGCGATGCCGGCCTGTGCCGCGCGATCCTGCGGGAGCTGGCCGATGACTGATCCGACTGGCGCGCGCGCGCGCATTCTCGATGAAGGCGATCCGCTGGCCCGGTATCGCGATCGTTTCGACGTGCCCGACGGCGTGATCTATCTCGACGGCAATTCGCTGGGCTGCCTGCCCCGCTCCACGCCCGCGCGGCTGGAAAAGGTTGTGCGGCAGGAGTGGGGCAATGACCTCATCCGCAGCTGGAACACCGCGGGCTGGATCGACATGCCCAAGCGCGTGGGCGCCAAGATCGCCCCGCTGATCGGCGCACAGCCGCATGAAGTCATCGCGACCGACAGCGTATCGGTAAATCTGTTCAAGCTGATCTCCGCCGCGCTGGCCATGCAGGCCGAAAAGCATGGGGCGGGCCGCAAGGTGGTGCTGAGCGAACCCGGCAATTTCCCGACCGACATCTACATGATCGAAGGGCTGGAAAAGCAGGGTCTTGCCGAACGGCGGCTGGCCGACCGCAATGCCATGATGGAGGCGCTCGGCGATGATGTCGCCCTGCTGCTGCTGACCCATTCGCATTACAAAACGGGCGAAATGTTCGATATGCCCGCGCTGACCAGGGCTGCGCACGATGCGGGCGCGCTGGTGCTGTGGGATTTGTCGCATTCGGGCGGCGCGCTGCCGCTCGACCTGAACGGTGCGCATGCCGATTTCGCGGTCGGTTGCGGGTATAAATATTTCAACGGCGGGCCGGGGGCTCCGGCCTATGCCTTCGTGGCGGAGCGGCATATCGAAGCCACCCAGCAACCGCTCAGCGGCTGGATGGGTCATGCTGCGCCCTTCGCCTTCAGTGACGATTACAAGCCCGCGCCGGGTGTGGAACGGCTGATGTGCGGCACGCCGGGCATCCTGGCGCTCGCCGCGCTGGAAGTGGGCGTGGATCTGATCGCCGAAATCGGGATCGAGCCGCTCTATGCCAAGTCGCAGCAATTGTCCGAATTCTTCCGCCAGTGCTTGGGCGAAAGCGGGCTCGATCTGGAACTCGTCAGCCCGCAAGATCCGGGCGCGCGCGGCAGCCAGCTCTCTTTCCGGCACAAGGAAGCCCATGCGATCTGCCAGGCGCTGATCGCGCGCGGCGTGATCGGCGATTTCCGCGATCCCGACATCCTGCGCTTCGGCTTCGCACCCGCCTATCTGCGCTTTGCCGACATGGCCGAAGCGGTCCGGCACATGAAGGAAGTGCTGGAAACCGGCGAATGGCAGCGCGAGGAATTCCGCGAGCGCGCGGCGGTTACCTGACCTTCGCTGTTGGGTGGGGAGCGGACGTTCGTCAAAGCAAAGGTCTGTCCCTCCGGGATTCCGGTGCTAGCGATAAATCTACCAGTGATAGCGTTGCTGTCGATTTTGTCGGCGCAAAATGGAGGGGCAGCTCGATGGTTTGGGGAATGGATATACCTTCGACATTCGGGGATTTTTGGCCCCGCGGCGGGTATGAAGGCACCGACGGTAACTGGGCCAAGCGTCTCGACGAGTATTTTTATAAGGGCGGGATTTCGGAAGAGAAGAAGGCTGCCATGCTGCCCGGCCTGCGTGAGGCAAGTCTTTCCTATTCGATCTACGTCTCAAAGAAACTCAAGAGCGAACCCGGATCGCGGGAGGATGGTCGAGGTTTGCCTTTTCTTCCGGTCGAGCCGCACGAGGTGCCGGAGTTCTACAAGGCAGAGAAAAGTTCCACTTCGCTTGGGTCATTGATCGCACTGAATTACGGGATTCTGGCGGTAGATGGGAAACTGAAGGCGATTATCGAACGGCTCGAGCCGGGCGTGCATCAGTTTTTTCCAATCGAGATCAGAATGCCGAAGGGCAAGATCTATTCAGAGCCGTATTATATCGTTCTTATTGGCCAATATATCGACAGCTTTTCGCCGACCAAGAGTAAGGAAGGTTGTTGGCGAGAGCCTGTGACGGGCAAGTTCACGCATGATGAGTGGAAGAAAGGTTTCTCAGGGATTGCGCTTGCTAAGGACGCGTTTGGCCAAGCGCATCTTTGGCGTGAGGGTAGTTTCATTGATTATCTGACCTGTTTGTCCGACGAACTGAAAGCGGCAATTGATCAAGAAGGTCTCCGCTTGCCGAAACACTACAAGATGATGGAAGTGTAATTACTTACGAGAGCAAGCGCAGGAGCGAAATCGGATCTTTTGAGAAGAGGACGACGTCCGCAACCAGGTCGTTAGCGGACATTACCCTCCACCCTCACTCTCCCAGCTCGACATTCCCACAGAGCCAGTCCGGCCAAGGTCTCGTGCAAAAAGGCCCGGGAGTGCGGCTTGCGCTCCCGGGCCTCTCGCTTTCAGGTGGGCAGGTGCGCGCCCCCTGAACCTTGTTAGTCGGCATCGACCGGCGCGCTGGCGGCCATCGGCACATCATCGGCAGCATCGCCGATCTGCTTGGCGACCTTTTCATAGGCTTCGGCATTATGCTCGGCCACGGTCATGATGACTTCGCCCTTCTTGTCGAGCAGCACGGCGTCTTCGCCCGAACCCAGCGGCGCGAGGCGCACGATCAGCGGGCGCGGCGAGAGGAAGCGGTTCGATCCGTTCGACCCATCGACCACGGCGCCGATGCCGCCGCCCATCAGGACGTTGCCCAGAGTGGCTGCGCCGGTCTTGCTCCATACGAGCACCGACGTCGGCTCATAGCCTTCGCGCACGATATCGACGCGGCTGGACGTCTTGCGTGGCATTACCAGTTCGCACGGCGTGGTGCAGCTGCGGCCATCGAGGAAGGTCGCCTGTGCGCCGTCCGGCTTGGTGTCGATGGCATAATCGAGATTCGGCCCGTTCACGACCGTTGCGCAGCCCGAAAGACCCACGGCCGCAATGGCCGCGAGAGCGGTATAATATTTATTCATGAATTACCCCGTTTGGAAAAGACCCCTGCCTTCAAATGAAGACACGCAGGTTTTTAGTGTGGTGCTTTTCTTTGTCGAGGGGGATTCGTTGCATCTCGTGAAACGAGGAAATTTTTTCAGGAAGCTGCGGGATGGCGCTTGGAAGCCGCTGTCCTACAAGCTTCGATCCATGCCAGTAACCCTGCATGGCATGGCGTATTCTCTTAACCGCGACAGCACATATAGGGCCGGAACGTGCCCGGAGTTTTTTTGCCCAGGACTGTGCTCCAGGCGCTCCATCATTCAGACCCGCGTCGGCGAAGCTGAACGAATCACTCCTCCAGTTCGATGTCCCAGTAAAGCCAGTCGCGCCAGGTTTCGTGGAGGTAGTTGGGCGGGAACTGGCGGCCATGCTGTTGCAGCTGCCAATGGGTCGGCCGGATGGGTTCGGCATAAAGGCTCATGCCCGCCTGTTTCGGCGTGCGTCCGCCCTTCTTCATGTTGCAGGGCGCACACGCGGTGGCGATGTTCTCCCACGTGGTCTTCCCGCCAAGGCGGCGCGGCACGACATGGTCGAAGGTGAGGTTGGTCATCGAACCGCAGAACTGGCAGGCGAAGCGATCGCGCAGGAACAGGTTGAAGCGGGTGAAGGCCGGGAATTCGGACGGCTTCACATACTGCTTCAGCGCGATCACGCTGGGGATCTTCATGTCGAGATTGGGCGAATGCACCTCGCGATCATAGGTCGCGATCACATCGACCCGGTCGAGGAAGATCGCCTTGATCGCGGTCTGCCACGGCCACAGGCTGAGCGGGTAATAGGACAGCGGCGTGTAATCCGCGTTCAGCACCAGGCTGGGGCAGGATTGCAGATTGCGCGTCGGATCGCCTTCGGCACTGCGAAAGCTGGCGGCTCTTTCAAGCAGTTCGGCCCTGAACACGTTGCGTCCTCCCGATACTCCTGTTCCGGATACATCCACTTGCACGGCAAAGCGTCAAGTGTGTTACGGACAGGATTTCCACAGACTTGTCCCGTTGATCTGCCGATCATGCGGGCTAGAGTGTGAATATGGTCGTTACGCGGTTCGCCCCCAGTCCGAACGGATCGCTGCATCTGGGCCATGCCTATTCGGCCATTCGCGCCCATGATATCGCGGCGAAACGCGGTGGCCGCTTCCTGCTCAGGATCGAGGATATCGACGGCGAACGCTCGCTGCCCGAAAAGGCGGAGGAGTTCCACCGGGACCTCGCCTGGCTGGGGCTGGAATGGGAAGAAGTGCCCGCGCAATCGACCCGGCTCGCCAGTTACGAAGAGGCCGCGCAATCGCTGCTGCGCCGGGGTCTGCTCTATCCCTGCAGCTGCACCCGCAAGGAAATCGCCGCGCTGGAGCCCCGGCTCGGGCCGGAAGGAGCGATCTATCCCGGCACCTGCAAAGGCCAGCGGCTCGATCCGGACAAGCCAGCAGCGCTGCGGCTCGATGTCGACCGGGCCATGGCGGAAATGGGCGAGCTGATGTGGGAAGACGAGGTCGCGGGTGCGCATGTGGCCGATCCCCGCGCCTTCGGTGACGTGGTGCTGGTGCGCAAGGATGCGCCGGCCAGCTATCACCTTGCCGCCACGTTAGACGATGCCGCCGACGGGGTGACTTTGGTGACCCGCGGGCAGGATCTCTACGCGATGAGCCACATCCACCGCCTGCTGCAGGCGCTGCTCGGCCTGCCGGTGCCGACATGGCACCACCATCCCATCCTGCTGGGCGAGAATGGCGAAAAGCTGGCCAAGCGGCGCAATTCGCCGAGCCTGGCCGATCGCCGTCACGCGGGAGAAGATGGCCGCGCGCTGGCAGACCGGCTGCGGCGCGGCGAATTCCCCGCTGGCATTACGCTGGCGAGTGCCTAGATATAGCGCATGAACACCTTTCTCGTCATCCTGCTGATCGCGGCCATGGCCATGGTCCTCCTCTCGCTGGTGCGCGGCGTCGTCGCCTTCCTGCAAAGCACCAAGGTGGACCTCCAGACCGGCGAACAACAGGACGCGACGGAAATGCAGTTGCGGCAGAACAAGGCGATGATGGCCCGCGTGAAATGGCAGGCCATCGCGATCCTGATCATCGCCGTGCTGCTTGGCGTCGCGACCTGAATTTCGCCGCAGCGTGGTCAAGCTCAACAAGATCTACACCCGCACCGGTGACGATGGCACTACGGGCCTCGTCGACGGCTCGCGCCTGCCCAAGCACGCGGCGCGCATGGAAGCGATCGGCGCGGTGGACGAGGCGAATTCCGCGCTCGGCCTCGCTGCGGTCTCGCTGAGAGACACAGCCTTTGGCGAAGCGCTCTACCGGATCCAGAACGACCTGTTCGATCTGGGCGCCGATCTCGCCACTCCGACAGAAGAGGGCGATGATTTCATTCCTTCCGAAATGGTGCTGCGCATGGTCGCCGCGCAGGTCGAATGGCTCGAAACCGCGATCGACGAATTGAACGCCAGGCTCGAACCGCTGACCAGCTTCGTGCTGCCGGGCGGAACGGAGCAGGCGGCGCGCGTCCATGTCGCCCGCGCCGCAGCCCGCCGCGCTGAACGCGCGATGACTTCGATGGCGGCGGTCGAACCGACCAATCCGCAGGCGCTGGCCTATATCAATCGCCTGTCCGACTATCTCTTCGTCCTCGCCCGCGTGGCGAATGACGATGGCTGCGGCGATGTGAAGTGGATCCCGGGCGCTAACCGCTAGCCAAGCCCCGATCCCACCGCTAGACGCCGCGTTTTGCTGCACATGCGAAGGGATTTCTCGATGAGCAAGACAATCGCCATCATCGGCGCAGGCCAGATGGGTTCGGGCATAGCGCAGACGTTCGCCCAGAACGGAATGGACGTGCTGCTGGCCGATGTCAGCCTCGACAAGGCGGAAGAAGCTGTCGGCAAGATCGACAAGGCGCTGGGCAAGCTCGTCGGGCGTGGGAAGATCGACATTGCCGACGCCGAAAGCGCGATGAAGCGCATCACGCCGGTCGGCGATTACGACCGGATGGGCGAAGCCGATTTCATCATCGAAGCCGCGACCGAGAAGGAAGAGATCAAGCAGGCCATCTTCGAGAAGGCTGGCAAAGTGCTGGGCCCCGATGCGATCATGGCGTCGAACACCAGTTCGATCCCGATCACGCGCATGGCCAACTATTCGCCCGATCCGGCCCGCTTCATCGGCCTGCATTTCTTCAATCCGGTCCCGGTCATGGGCCTGATCGAAGTCATTCCAGGTCTCGCCACGGCGGAAGTGACGACCGAACGCACCCGAGCTCTCGCCGAAGCGCTGGGCAAGGAAGTGGTGCTGAGCCAGGATGAACCGGGCTTCGTCGTCAACCGCATCCTGTTGCCGATGATCAACGAGGCGGTGTTCGTGCTGGGTCAGGGGACGGCCGGTATCGAGGATATCGACAAGGGCTGCCGTCTTGGTCTCAACCATCCGATGGGCCCGCTACAGCTGGCCGATTTCGTCGGCCTCGACACCTGTCTCGATATTCTCATGGTGCTCTACAAGACCACGCGCGACAGCAAGTACCGGCCTGCGCCGCTGTTGGTGAAATATGTCGAAGCGGGCTGGCTGGGTCGCAAGACCGGGCGCGGTTTCTACGACTATTCCGGCGAGGAACCCGTTCCGACACGGTGAGTGATGGGAACGGCCTGCGACGCCCGCTCGTTCATGGGCAAAGGAGATTTTACGCCATGAGCGATAACAAGACCAACACTCCCGTCGGCGAAAGCCAGGAAGCGCGGCAGACGGGCCTCGCGCCCGAAACGCACAATGACGAGCAGGACGACCACCGCAACCAGGCGCAGGAAGTCGCCGAAGAAGCGAAGGGCGTGACGACCGAAACGCGTTCGCCAACGGAAAGCGGGAAGGGCGATAACAAGTCGGGCCTGATGGGCGATTCCACCCAGGACACCATCGACCACATGCGCGACATGGAAAGCTCGGGCAGGATCGACATGGATGCCTACAAGGGCGAGCCGAACCACGACGACAATGTCGATAAGTACGGCAAGGAACACAAGCCTGATGGTCTGCGTGGGGATGGCACCTAAACGCTTGAGCTTTAGCAGTACGACAGGCGGGCCCGTTGTATAGACGGGCCCGCCTTTTTAGTGTGCCGAATCCAATGTCTTGGAAATCGAGGGTGGCTTAGTAATCGTAGGGAGAATTCGGGACGCGCCCTTCGGTATCTACGAGCAGTTCGGGCGGGATCTCGATACGTTGCCCGGGCCCTTCTGGCCCGAAATCGGACGTTTCGTCCTCGGTGTTTCCAACCTCTGAGTACCAACTGTCGAGATCAGGGTCCACGCGATCGCTGGGGCCTGAATATACGTGTTCGCTTTCGCGCACCATAACCGGCGGCCCCATATCCGATGGAGGGGGAGGACCGCTCTCGCTTCTATACTCCGCGTAATCCTGGTTGCCGGCATCGGGGAAGAAGCTCTTCGCGGCGAAGAGGAGGGCTCCGAGGCCCACCAGCATTCCCGCGATCCAGTAGAAAGTGGTGCGTAGCGACATAGCCCGCGAACCGTAGCGCCAGAATGGTTAAGAACTGCTTTTCGCAGCCTCGGCCTTGAGGCGATAGAGTTCATCCAGCGCTTCGCGAGGGGAGAGGGAATCGATGTCGAGTGCCTCCAGCGCATCGCGCAGGGTATCGCATTTCTCTTCTTCCGCCTGCGCCGTGGCGGCGAACAGGGGTAGATCGCCCAGACCTGCGGCTAGCCCGCCCGTCTCGGCGCGGCCTTTTTCAAGCTTGTCGAGCACTGCCTTGGCGCGTTTGATGACCGGAGGCGGGACGCCCGCCAGCTTGGCGACGGAGAGGCCGTAACTGCGGTCCGCTGCGCCCCTTGCCAGTTCGTGGAGGAGGACGAGGTCGCCCTTCCATTCGCGGGCGCGGACGTGGTGGAGGCTTAGCGCATCGCAGGTTTCGGCGAGGCGCGAGAGTTCGTGATAATGGGTTGCGAACAGGCAGCGGCACTTCAACTGCTCATGCACGGCCTCGACCACGGCCCAGGCGAGGGCCATGCCGTCGTAGGTGGAGGTGCCGCGGCCTACTTCGTCGAGAATCACGAAGCTGCGATCGGTCGCCTGGCTCAGAATTGCGGCGGTTTCGACCATTTCCACCATGAAGGTGGAGCGGCCCCGCGCGAGGTTGTCGGAGGCGCCGACCCGGCTGAAAAGGCGGTCTGCGATGCCCACTCTGGCGCTGGTGGCGGGGACGAAACTGCCCGCCTGGGCCAGCAGCAGGATAAGTGCATTTTGCCTGAGGAAGGTCGATTTGCCGCCCATATTGGGCCCGCCGATGAGCCACAAACGTTCCGAAAAACCCACCGAACAGTCGTTTGATCGGAACCGATCACCCGTCTTGTTCAGGGCCTGCTCCACCACCGGGTGCCGACCGGCGACAACTTCGAGGCAAGGTTCGTCCAACATTTCCGGCTGGCACCAGTCGCCTTCCGCAGCCCGTTCGGCGAGCGCTGCCGAAACGTCGATCCGGGCCAGCGCGGCAGCGGTCGCGGCGATGGCTTCGCGGCTGGCGACCACTTCGCCCACCAGCGTTTCGAAATGCGCATCCTCCGCCGCCAGGGCATGGGCGCCGGCTTCGGCGATGCGGCTGGCTTCTTCGTGGAGGCCGATCGAATTGAAACGGACCGCGCCCGCCATGGTTTGGCGATGGGTGAAGCCGCTGTCGGCCGCCATCAGCTTGTCGCCATGCTTGGCGGGCACTTCGATGAAATAGCCCAGCACCTTGTTGTGCTTGATCTTGAGCGAGGGCGTACCCGTCTCCTCGCGATATTTCGCTTCGAGCGCGGCGATGGCCTTGCGCGCATTGCCGCTGGTTTCGCGCAAGGCATCGAGCGCGTGATCATAACCGCCCGCGATGAAGCCGCCCTGGCTGCGTTCGGTCGGCGGGGAGGGGACCAGCGCGCGGCCAAGATGATCGACTAGCGCACCATGGCCGCCCAGCTTTTCCGCCGCATGCGCCAGCAGGGGCGGCAGATGCGGCGATGTCGAAAGCATGTCCCGCAGGCGCCGCGCCTCGGTCAGGCCATCGCGGATCTGGCCAAGATCGCGCGGACTGCCGCGCCCGGCCACGATCCGGCCCAGCGCGCGCCCGATATCGGGGGCCTGCCGCAACACGGCGCGGATATCGCCGCGCAGCAGCGGATCGCCGTGGAAATGCTGCACGCTGGCGAGCCGCTGTTCGATGGCGGCGCGATCGGCCAGCGGCGCGGAAAGGTCCTCTGCCAGCTGGCGCGCCCCGGCACCGGTGGCGCAGCGATCGACGCAGGCGACCAGACTGCCTTCGCGCCCGCCGGTCTGCGCGGCGAGGATTTCGAGGCTGCTGCGGGTGGAGGCATCCATCGCCAGATGCGCCTCGCTCCCCCGCGCGACCGGGGGCAGCAGGAACGGCAATTGCCCCCGGCCCGCATGGTCGAGATAGGCGATCAGCCCGGCAGCCGCCGCCAGCATGGGGCGGGTAAAATCGCCCAGCCCATCGAGCGTGGCGAGGCTGTGAATTTCCTTCAGCCGCGCCTCGCCATCCTCGCTGCGGAAATCGTGGCGCGGGCGCGCGATTACATCGGCAGGCGCATCGTCCCAGTCTTCCGGCCCCACCACCTCGCTTGCACCCAAGCGGGCAAGCGCGGCATCGAGCCGGTCGGGCGCGCAGTCTTCCAGTTCCATCCGCCCGGTGGAAATATCGCAGGAGGCAAGGCCGACCCCGTCACGCACCGGCGCCACCGCGACCAGCAGGTTGGCGCGTCGCGGTTCGAGCAGGGCTTCCTCGGTCAGCGTGCCGGCGGTGACGAAGCGCACGATATCGCGCGATACCAGCGCCTTCGACACCGGCTTGCCTTCGCGCTTCGTACGCTCCTTCGCCTCGTCGGGCGTTTCGGTCTGTTCGGCAATCGCAACGCGGCAGCCGCCCTTGATCAGCCGCGCGAGATAGCCTTCCGCCGCATGGACGGGCACGCCGCACATGGGCACCGGCTGTCCGCCATGTTCGCCGCGCGTGGTGAGCGCGATGTCGAGCACTTGCGCGGCCACCCTGGCATCATCGAAGAACAGTTCGAAGAAATCGCCCATGCGATAGAACAGCAGCGCATCGCCCGCTTCTTCCTTCAGCGCGAGGTATTGCTGCATCATCGGAGTGGGTGAGTCGGCCATGGGCCATGCCGTAGCGGCCCGCTTTGCGATTCGGGAAGCGGCGCGGCGGGTGTTTCCCCTATGACTTCGCGCAAAATCCCCTTAGGGGCTGGCGCGACACATCGGAAACCCGCCCAAAAGGACAAGCATGGCCGACGAAAAGCAGAACGGTTTCAACACGCGCGAAGCGTTGTTCTATCACGAAACGATCCGTCCCGGTAAGATCGAGATCGTTGCGAGCAAGCCCATGGCGACCCAGCGCGATCTGGCGCTGGCCTATTCGCCGGGCGTTGCGGCCCCGGTCGAGGCGATTGCCGCCAATCCCAAGGATGCGGCGCGCTATACTGCCCGGTCCAACCTCGTGGCGGTGATTTCCAACGGTACTGCGATCCTCGGCCTGGGCAATCTGGGCGCGCTGGCGTCGAAGCCGGTGATGGAAGGCAAGGCCGTCCTGTTCAAGCGTTTCGCCGATGTGGATTCGATCGATCTGGAACTCGATACCGAAGACCCGGAAGCCTTCATCAATGCCGTGGCGCTGATGGAACCCAGCTTCGGCGGCATCAATCTGGAAGATATCGCCGCGCCCGAATGCTTCATCATCGAGCAGGCCCTGCGCGAAAAGATGAACATCCCGGTGATGCATGACGACCAGCATGGCACCGCGATCATCGCCGCCGCCGGCCTGATCAACGCCTGCCATGTGACGGGCCGCGAGCTGAAGGATTGCAAGATGGTGGTCAACGGCGCGGGCGCATCTGCCCTCGCCTGTACCGCGCTGATCAAGGCGATGGGCATTCCGCACGAAAACGTGATTGTGTGCGACCGCTCCGGCCCGATTACGCCGGGCCGCGCCGATGTGGACCAGTGGAAGAGCGCGCATGCGGTGCCTACCGATGCCACCACTCTGGAAGAAGCGCTGCAGGGCGCGGACATCTTCCTGGGTCTGTCGGCAGCCGGTGCGCTGAAGCCCGAATGGGTGGCCAATATGGCCGATCGCCCGATCATCTTCGCCATGGCCAATCCGGTGCCGGAAATCATGCCCGAAGATGCCAAGGCCGTGCGGCCCGATGCGATCATCGCCACCGGGCGCAGCGATTATCCGAACCAGGTCAACAATGTGCTGGGCTTCCCCTTCATCTTCCGCGGCGCGCTGGACGTGCAGGCCACCGCGATCAACGAGGAAATGAAGATCGCCGCCGCCCGCGCCATTGCGGAACTGGCGCGGGACCGCGTGCCCGAAGAAGTGGCCGCCGCATATGGCGTGGTCCACCAGTTCGGCGAGGAATACATCATTCCCGCACCCTTCGATCCGCGGCTGATGGAAGTCGTGTCCTCTGCCGTGGCCAAGGCCGCGATGGACAGCGGCGTGGCGCAGGCCCCGATTGAGGATTTCGATGCCTATCGCCATGCGCTGAAGGCACGCCTCAACCCCACCACCGGCGCGCTCACCAACATCTACGAGCAGGCCAAGGCCAATCCCAAGCGGATGGTGTTTGCCGAAGCCGAGGAAGACGTCGCCCTGCGCGCCGCAATCCAGTACCGCGACTATGGCTATGGCGAACCCATCCTGGTCGGCCGCACGGAGAAGGTGCTGGCGAAGCTGAAGGAACTGGGCGTCGACGATCCGAGCGACTGGATCATCGAGAACTCGAACCTGTCGGACAAGGTGCCGGCGATGAACGATTATCTCTACAAGCGTCTGCAACGCCGCGGTTATACCGAGCGCGACGTGCAGCGTATGGTGAACCAGGAACGCAACGTCTTCGCCGCATTGCTGGTCGCGCTGGGCCATGGCGAAGGGATGATTACCGGCCTCACCCGCACCTATGCGCAGACCGCGCGCGAGGTGGCCCGCGTGATCGATCCGAAACCCGGTGCGACGCAGTTCGGCATCCACATGATGATCGGCAAGAACCAGACGACCTTCCTGGCCGATACCACGATCAACGAACGCCCGAGTGCCGCCATGCTGGCGCATATCGCGCGCGAGACGGCTGCCGTTGCGCGCCGCATGGGCCATGAACCGCGCGTTGCCTTCCTGTCCTATTCGACCTTCGGCAATCCGAGCGGGCAGTGGCTCAACAATCTCCGCGATGCCGTGGCGCTGCTGGATGCGGATGATACGGTCGACTTCGAATATGAAGGCGAAATGGCCCCCGATGCCGCGCTCAACCGCAAGGTGATGGATCTCTATCCGTTCAGCCGCCTGTCGGGCCCCGCCAATGTGTTGATCATGCCGGGTCTGCAATCGGCCAATCTGTCGGCCAAGCTGCTGCGCGAACTGGGCGGCGAAACCATGGTCGGCCCGATGATGATCGGCAGCGAAAAGCCCGTGCAGATCGCGCCGATGACCGCCATCGCGCCCGATCTGCTGACGCTGGCCGTGCTGGCCAGCGCCGGAGTGGTGGGCTGAGGGAGAACGAAGCGATGAGCATTGCCGATCAGCGCCATCGCTTCACCATCCCGGACGACGTCCACTATCTCAACTGCGCCTATATGGCACCGCTTTCCCGCGAGGTGAGCGGTGCCATGGTGGAGGGCGCGCGGCTGAAGGAACAGCCGTGGAATTTCCGCCCCGCCGATTTCTTCAGCACTGCCGAAGCCTTTCGTAAGCGGGCAGGGCGGCTGGCGGGCGCTTCGCCCGATACCGTCGGAATCGTGCCCTCGGTCAGCTACGGGCTGGCCGTGGCAGCGGCCAATCTGCCGCTTGCCGCCGGGCAGAATGTGGTGACGTTGGGCGATCAGTTTCCCTCCAATGTCTATGTCTGGCAGGAAAAGGCTAGGGCCGTCGGCGCGCATGTGGTGCCAGTGCAGCGGCCTTCGCAAAGCTGCTGGAGCGATGCGGTGCTGGACGCAATAGGCCCGGATACGGCCATCGTGGCGGTGCCGCATAATCACTGGGCCGACGGGCGGCTGGTCGATCTGGTGGCGGTGGGCGAAAAGGCGCGGGCGCACGGCGCGGCGCTGGTGCTCGACCTGACGCAATCGCTGGGGGCGATGCCGCTGGATTTCGCGGCGGTGCAGCCCGATTTTGCCGTGGCCGCCTGCTATAAATGGCTGATGGGGCCTTACGGTATCGGCATGCTCTATGTCGATCCGAAGCACCATGACGGCGTGCCGATCGAACATAACTGGATCAACCGCGCGGGCTCGGAAGATTTCGCGCGGCTGGTCGATTACCGCGATGATTTCCAGCCCGGCGCGCGGCGCTTCGACATGGGCGAGAAATCGAACGCCCCGCTGCTGATGGGCGCGGGCGCGGGGATGGATTTCCTGATGGAATTCGGGATCGATGCGATTGCCGAAGAGCTGGGCCGCCGCACCGAAGCGATCGCGCGCGAGGCGCAGGAACTGGGGCTGACCTCCGCCCCGATCGGCACGCGCGCGCCGCATTTCCTCTCGCTCGGCTTTCCCGACGGCGTGCCGGACGGGCTGACCGAAAAGCTGGCACAGCGGCAGGTGCATGTCTCGATGCGCGGCACGTCGCTGCGCGTGACGCCGCATCTGTATAACAGCGATGCGGATAGCGGCGCGCTGCTGTCGACCTTGCGGGAATGCCTCGCCTGAACGAAGCGCGGACCCGGTCCGTCGAACGAAATTCCCCCAGTTCATCTCATGGCAAGCGCGCTGGCGGCTATGGGCCTTTCCCTCACCAGATGGGGCACGTGCAGGGATCGCACACGAAAGGACGAAGAATGAAAAAAGCACTCGCACTCGCCGTGATCGGCGCCGGAATTGTCGCCACTCCCGCCATGGCGCAGGACACGCGCGCACCCGGCGGCCTCTATGTCGGCGTGCTCGGCGGCTATGAAGGCGTCGATGTCGATTCGGCGGACGGCACCGCCACGGCCAGCGCCGACAGCGCGGTTTACGGGATCAATGCCGGTTACGACCTCAGCCTTGGCGGGGCCTTCGTCGGCGTCGAAGGCGAACTGTCCACCAGCGACGGTTCGACCAGCTTTCCCGACAGCTTCGGCGGCGCCCGCGAAGGGCTGGAAACCGGCGGGCAGTATTACATCGGCGCGCGTGCCGGTTTCGCGCTGACGCCCGGCATCGCAGCCTATGGCAAGGTGGGCTACACCGCGCTCGACACCAAGGCCTTCACCGACAGCGGCTCATTGGACGAGCTGGAGAAGAATACCGACGGCATCCGTTATGGCGCCGGGCTTCAGGTGCAGCTGCCCGGACCGCTGGAAGGCCGGCTCGAATATCGCCGCTCGGAATATAACGATCTCGCCGATGCAGGGCAGGGCGATGCGACGACCGACCAGGTCGTGGCCGGCGTCGCGCTTCGCTTCTAGGACTTAGGTCAGATCAGAACGGCAGGGTCTTGCCGGTGTAATCGACATAGGCGTAGCCACCGCTCGCCTGCTCGATCACATCGGCGAGGCCTTTTGCGCTCTCCTCGACCGTAATCTTGGCATTGGGTCCGCCCATGTCGGTCTGCACCCAGCCAGGGTGAAGCGAACGCACGGTGACACCGGCTTCCTTCGCCTCCTGCTCGGCAATGCCCTTGGCCAGCATGTTCTGCGCGGTCTTGCTGGTGCGGTAGAGCTCATAACCGCCCGAACTGTCCTCGATCGAACCCATCAGCGAGCTCATGAAGGACAGCGAGCCGCCCTGTTTGATCTGCGGCAGCAGCGCCTTGCCGAGATGCGCCGGGCCGAAGGCATTGGTCATCATCACCTTGGCCACTTCATCCGCGGTCGCCTTCTCGCTCGACTGGTGCTCCGCCCCGGTAATCCCGGCATTGACGATCACCGCGTCGAACTCGCCATCGACCGAGAAGGTCGAAGGGTCGGTGACATCCACCGTTTCCACCGTGACATCACCCAGCGCGTGAAGATCGTCGCCGTTGGAGCGTTCGGTGCCGGTCACTTGCCAGCCACGCGACTTGAATTCCTTGGCGAGGCCAAGACCGATGCCGCGCGATGCGCCGACGATGAGGATATGCTTGCTCATTTACTGTCTCCTTACGCCGGGTGAACCAGCGTTTTCAGGTTCATGAATTCATGGAGGCCGAATTCGGCCAGCTCGCGGCCGTGGCCCGAGCGTTTGATACCGCCGAAGGGCGCCTCGATCTTGGAGCCGTTGACGCCGTTGAAGGTGGTCAAGCCCGCCTCGATGGCGTTGGCGAAATGCTCCTGCTCGCTCTCGTCCGTGGTCCACACGGCAGAGCCGAGGCCGAAGGGGATGGCATTGGCGATGGTCGTCGCCTCGTCGATATCCTTCGCCTTGTAGAGCTGGCCGACGGGGCCGAAGATCTCGTCCGTACCGGTTTCGCTGCCCACGGGCACATCGGTCAGCAGGCCCGCGGTCATCCATGCACCGGGCTTGTCGATCTTTTCCGCGCCGAACAGCAGGGTGCAGCCTTCCTTCTTCGCCTTGTCGACCTGGTCCAGCACGGTATCGCGCTGGCCTTCGCTCGACAGCGGGCCGAGGCCGGTGTCCTCATCCATCGGATCGCCCAGCTTCACGTCCTTCAGCGCCTGGATGAAACGCTCGGCGAAATCGTCGTAGATATCGGCGTGGACGATGGTGCGCTTGCCGCAGATGCACGACTGGCCATTGTTCTGGATGCGCGCAGTCACGGCATCCTTTACCGCCTGCTCCATGTCGGCAGAGGGCATGACGATAAAGGGATCGCTGCCGCCCAGTTCCAGTACGACCTTCTTCAGATGCTTGCCGGCCTGCTGCGCCACCGCGCTGCCTGCGCCCTCGCTACCCGTCAGCGTGGCGGCCACCACGCGCGTATCGGCAATGACATCGCCGATCGGATCGGAGGATACGCAAAGGTTCTGGAACAGGCCATCGGGACCGCCCGCCTCGACCACCAGTTCTTCCATCCGCTGCGCCACGCCCTGCACGATGCTGGCATGTTTGAGCAGGCCGACATTCCCGGCGAGGATGGTGGGGGCAAGGAAGCGGACGACCTGCCAATAGGGGAAATTCCACGGCATCACCGCCAGCACCGGACCCTGCGGCAGCCAGCGCGCCTCGGCGCGGCCGCCATCGGACAGGTCCCAGAATTTCGATTCGAGCATCGGCGGGCCATGCTCGGCATAATAATGCAGCAGGCTGGCACATTTCTCGACCTCGCTGCGCGCCTGCGAAATCGGCTTGCCCATTTCGGTCACGGCCAGCTTGGCCAGCTCTTCCTTATTGCTTTCGTAAAGATCGCCGAGCGCGGAGATCAGTTTCGTACGCTCGTCCAGCGAAGCGGTGCGCCAGTCGCGATAGGTGCGCGTGGCGGTTTCCAGCTTGCGGTCGATACCATTGGCATCGAGGGTTTCGTAGGTGGCGATCGTTTCGCCGGTTGCGGGATTGGTTGTGGTGATCAAGGGGGAGGGCCTTTGGCTTGGGGTTACACCCAAACAATCGCCACGCCCCCCGCCGCGTTCCGGGCGCTATTTCCGCCGGAAGCGGAAATACCACACCTTAGTGGTCATACTATTATAATAGACTGATATACAATCACAAATCGGCATTTTTTGATCCCCATTTTCTCGGCTAGCAATCACCGGGTAATCACCATGCCAAATGAGGCAAGCACGCGCCCCCATGAACGGATTTCTGCGTTTGCGATCATGACACAGGTGCTGCCAACCGGAAGCAGGTGGCGAAACGCTTGCGATCAGCCGCGCTTATCCCTGCTTTTGTGAATAGGTGTTCCCACCGTGTCGCTACGATTCTGCTCATGTCTTCGGCGATTGCGTTCGCGTCATCATGGCTGAGGTCGAAGACCGCGGCACCGGCGAGAGCGTTCTCGATCGTTGCAGCGCGGCCTTCCGGCCCGACGCCGAGGACGAGCCGGCGCTCCAGTCCCAGCTGAGGCTTCGGCACTACATCGTAAAGCGGCGAAAGCCGCCATCCCTCACCATCGAACAGGAAGCCATGATTACGTAGGTGATCATCATCATTGGTGACGAGGATATTGAACAGCATGCGACGAAATAATTCGTGCAGATCCTGGCGTACTTCGGTTCCGAATTGCCGGATCGCTCCTGCGAGATCGGCATAGCTGAAGCTGCTGACCTCGCTCTCATGCGCCCCGAGCATTGTGAG
>NZOF01000119.1 GCA_002695185.1 Erythrobacter sp. | reverse complement strand
ATCTAACCGCAGGCCCGATCGCATGAGGCCAGAATATTGAAATTCGTCGAAAACTGGAGCGGGCGAAGGGATTCGAACCCTCGACCCCAACCTTGGCAATCATGAAATTGCCTTACGCCATGGCTCGAGATGACACGATATAGCTGCATATTCAATATGTTATGAAATACCATTTTCGCCGTACTATCCGATTTCCGCCGAGTGAACGCCCTTTTCTGCTTACGTATTGCTTACTTTTGGTCTAGAAGCGATCCGCGTAAGCAAGCGGTAGACGCAGGATCGAAGCGGACATGGCAAAACTCACCAAGAAGGCGATCGACGCCCTGCCGATTCCCCCGAAGGGACAAACCTTCCACTGGGATACTGAAACTCGGGGGTTTGGGATCCGCGTTGGGGCATCCGGGGCGAAAACCTTTGTCATCCAGTATCGCAACGTCGATGAGCGTTCTCGCCGGGTCAAGCTCGGCCGGTATGGCATTTTCACTGTCGAGCAAGCGCGCGATTTGGCCAAGATTAAGCTTGGTGAAGTTGCAGCTGGCGGCGACCCTGCTGAGGCAGTGGTCCAAGCTCGCAAGGATGTCACCGTTGCCGAGTTGTGTGATTGGTATCTGGAAGAGGCCCGTGCCGGCCGCATTCTGGGGCGACGCAACAGGCCCATCAAGGCCTCGACGCTCAATATGGACGAGAGCCGGATCAAGTCACACATCAAGCCCCTGGTCGGTCAGCGCAAAGCGCGCCATCTGACGGTCGCTGACGTCGAGACTATGCAGGCAGACGTCGTAAATGGAAAAACGGCGAAACCGCGCACGGGCGGTCGCGGCGGCGTCAGCACTGGCGGCGCAGGAGTCGCTCCCCGCGTGGTAAGTACGCTTCAAAGTGTGCTTGGCCATGCGAAGCACAAGGGATTGCTGAAGGAACACCCTACCAAGGGCGCCCGTAAACTCGCGACTAACAAGAAAAAGCGTCGTTTGAGTGTTGCCGAGATCGAAGATCTGGGGGCGGCCATGGTCGTGGCAGAGCGTCATGGCGAAAACCCGGTGGGGATTGCCATCATCAAGCTGCTGTTGCTGACCGGCTTCCGGCGTCAGGAGGGGCAAGCCATGCGACGCGACTGGCTGAACGCCGGAGGGGGCTACGTGGCGTTCCCAGACACCAAAGGCGACGCTCAACTTCGTGCGATCGGTGCTCCCGCGATTTCATTGATACAGGAGCAGCCCTCGGTCGCCACCAATCCCTACGTATTTCCGTCTGCGGGAACGGATGGCCCGATCACTACGGCCCGGGATTGCCTCGGTCGTCTATGCACTATCGCCAAAATTGCCTACGCAACTCCGCATACACTGCGGCATACCTTCGGCAGCGTCGCGGGCGATCTTGGCTTTTCCGAACTGACGATAGCCGCCATGCTTGGGCATGCCGCACAGACGGTGACGCAGGGCTATATCCATGTGGATGAGGCCCTGCGATTGGCAGTGGCGCGGACATCGGAAGAAATTGCCACTATACTGCAGCGAGGCGCTTCTCGCGAAAAGACCTAAATATCTACACTAACTCACGCGCCCGTATGATCGGGCTAAACCTATTGTTCGACCTCCGATCCGGATTATACACTCGGGCATAATCAAATTCGGACTGCAGGCCATTTCGCCATAGATAGGCTGATTGTAGAATGCCATCAAGGCTTCTGGCGTCTCACCACCCGCTCCGACCAGTGTATTATGGTCCTTTTTCCCTGCAACACTAGCGGCCACCGCTATCTTCTGGTGTCAGTCGATGTCATAACCTCAGATTAGGAAGAGAGAGAACCGGTCAATCCGCTCACGAGAAACCTTTTTAGATGTTCAACGCCTCCCTCCAGGTCTTCGTCAGATATCGCTCCATTTGTTAGCGATCGCAAGCGGCCGTTAATTGAGAAGAAGTTAAGTTGAGCGCCGATAGCAAAAAGAAAAAAACGCGTCACATCGTCTCTTGATGTATGAGGCGTAAGGCGCTCCAACTCATCAATCAATTTTCCGGAAATCTCATCGAAATATTTGTGTATGAGATCGTTCCAACGCTTCGACTGCGCCATTTGTGCTATCAAGCGGCCATAGGAGTGCCACCCGGGTTCAGGCTGCATCATCATTTCGAAATAAGGGTCTACGATCGCATCGATTACGCGCTTGATCGAGCTTTCGGGCGTTCCCGCGAAACGATTTAGCCGCTGGAGTCGTTCAGCGTTTAATATCCCTGCGCGTCGCGCGATGACTTCCTCAACCAGAGCCTCCTTCGACTCGAAATAGTATTTCATGAGTCCTAGGTTCGCTTGCGCTTCCTTCATGATGTCCCGCACTGCCACCGCATCGAAGCTGGAGTCGGCGAAAAGTCGCTCCGCAGCGTCGATTATGCGGGTTTTTGTATCAATTGCCGACGCCATCTGCACTCCTTGACAGAGAAATTACACGAACGTATAAGTCAGTTATACAGCCGTGTAACGGGTAGCAAGGGTTAGCCGCCATAGCAAGCGCACGCGCGTGCGATGGGCGTGTTCGAACGTGGGATGAGGATTATAGAAATGCGTCGTTTTATCGACCTTTCATGCACGATAGAAAGTGGCATCGCCTCAGATCCCCCAGGGTTCCGGCCGGAGATTGAATACCGCAATCACCTGCAGACAGCGTCCGAGATGATCAGCTTCTTTCCTGGCGTGACGTCGTCAGATTTGCCGGAAGGAGAAGGTTGGGCGATTGAGTGGCTACGCCTGAATACTCATAACGGTACGCATCTCGATGCACCTTATCACTTTGCCTCAACCATGGACGGCGGGGCGCGGGCGATCACGATCGACGAGGTGCCACTCGACTGGTGTTTTAGGCCAGGAATAAGACTCGACTTTCGTCATTTCGCCGACGGCTACGTTGTTCGCGCTGCTGACGTCGAAGCCGAGTTGCTTCGTATCGGACACACGCTCCGACCCTATGACATCGTGCTTGTGAACACCCGCGCGGGAAAACGGTACGGCATGGATGACTATGTTAGCGCCGGTTGCGGTATGGGCCGGGAAGCGACGCTCTATTTGATCGAACGCGGCGTACGCTTGACCGGCACAGATGCTTGGAGTTGGGACGCGCCGTTTGTCCACACGAAGGAACGGGTCGCAGAATCTGGAGATGCCTCACTGATCTGGGAAGGGCATCGAGTCGGGATCGATCACGGTTACTGTCATCTCGAAAAACTGCACAATCTGGAAAGCTTGCCAGATAGCACGCCCTTTTTCGTCTCCTGTTTCCCCGTGAAGATCAAAGGCGCTTCTGCCGGGTGGACGCGCGCTGTCGCTATTATTGACGAGGATCCCGCATGAATACCTCCAAAGTCATCATCACCTGCGCGCTCACCGGCGGCATCCACACGCCGACTATGTCCGACGCGCTGCCCTGGACGCCGCAGCAAATTTTGGACGAGGGTATCGCGGCTGCAGAGGCTGGCGCAGCGGTGCTGCACTTACATGCTCGTGACCCGAAGGATGGCCGTCCCTCACCCAAGGTTGAGCACTTCATGGCCTACCTACCTCAACTGCGGCAGGCAACTGATGCTGTTCTTAATATCACCACCGGCGGCGCACTTAATATGACAGTCGAGGAGAGGCTCGCAGGACCTCTTAAATTTGCTCCGGAAATGTGTTCGCTCAACATGGGTTCGATGAATTTTGGAATATTCCCCTTGGCCGACCGCTATCATCAGTGGAAGTTTGAATGGGAAGAGCCTTACTTGCGCGGGACTGATGATTTTATCTTTCGTAACACGTTTCGTGACATCGCCTATATTCTGCAGGCGCTAGGGGAAGGTCATGGCACGCGTTTCGAGTGCGAGTGCTATGACATAGGCCACCTTTATACGTTGGCTCACTTTCTTGATCGCGGACTGATTAAGCCGCCCTTTTTTGTCCAGTCGATTTTTGGAGTGCTGGGCGGCATTGGCAGCGATGCCTCCAATCTCATGTTCATGCGGGAAACTGCCGATCGACTTTTTGGCGATGCTTACGTCTGGTCAGTACTCGCCGCTGGACGCCGTCAAATCCCCTTTACAACGATGGCCGCGACGCTCGGTGGCAACGTGCGCGTTGGTCTCGAGGATAGCCTCTATCTCGGTCGGAGGGAACTTGCCGCGAGCAATGCCGACCAAGTGCGCAAAATTCGACGGGTCATTGAAGAACTTTCGCTTGAGGTCGCGACGCCGGCGGACACGCGTCAGATATTAAGCCTCAAAGGCAGCGATCAGGTCAACTTCTGAACATCACGCAGTGACTTTCAATGAAAAGCAGGGAGAGGAAAATGAATATCTTACGTGACAACCTTATTATTGGTGTCGCCACACTGGCATTCCTAGTTCCCGCATCAGCGGGCGCGCAAGCAATGATGGAACCACTGCAGCCGAGCAGCAATGAAAATACGGATGAGCAAGCAACAGGTGACATCGTCGTCACCGCTCAACGACGGTCGGAGCGTCTGCAGGACATTCCGATGTCAATTTCGGCTTTTGACGGCGCCGCCTTGCAGCGTTCGCCTGTCACTAATCTGGCAGATATCCAGACTTCAATCCCCAATGTGAACATTTCTCCGCGCAACAGCTCGGGGGTCGTCTCAATCCGGGGGATCGGCTTCGACATTGTTACTGCAGGTGCGGAAGGAAGCGTCGCAATCCATAGTGACGGTGTGTATCAGTCACGTCCTTTGGGAGCGCTGTCAGGTCTTTTCGACATCGAACGAATCGAGGTCGCACGCGGACCGCAGGGCACACTTTATGGACGTAACGCCACGGGCGGCGCGATTAACATCATCTCGCGCAAGCCCACACAAGACGTGACTGGTTATATCGACCTTTCCTACGGCAATTATAACTCACTCGCCATTGAGGGCGCCGTTAGCGGCCCCCTGGCTGGCGACAAGTTGCTCGCTCGCGTATCAGCCAAGATAGAGCAGAGAGACGGGTGGGGTACTAACATTGCCAACGATAGCCGGATTGACGACCTGAAAAGCCGGGCGTTGCGCGGAATGCTCGAATTTCGTCCTTCGGACACAGTCAACTTCCTGCTGGAGGGCGACTATTTCAAACGGGACGATAATGCCTATGCTGTGCACTTTGCCGGTTGCGTCATCGGTGTTTGTGGTCCCAATGCGGGTACCAGCCGTGGTTATACCGTACCTACCGATCCGCGCGATGTAAGCAACGACACACAGCCGATTAACCGCCCCGAATCCTACGGCGTCTC
This sequence comes from Erythrobacter sp., assembly GCA_002695185.1. The sequence continues at coordinate 56,576 of NZOF01000119.1, read as the reverse complement.
GTTGACAACGAAGATCGAGCTTCCCTTTGCAGATCTCAGCGCCATCACCGCCTACCGTGAGGGCAATTCCTACTATCAGTTCGACTTTGATGGAACGGCGCAGCCTGGTGCATTCCTGACTCGGGAAGAGAACTACAAAACGTTCTCACAAGAGCTTCAAGTTAGCGGGACGACAGGAAATATGGACTGGGTCGGTGGCGTTTATTACTTTCATGAACGCAACTTCGCGCGGGCTAATGGACATTTTCCGCCATTTATCACGACACTCTCGCGATATTTTCAGGGAGGCGTACTTACAACCGACGCCTACGCCGTATTTGGTGAGGCGAGTTATCACCTGACATCAGATCTCACCGCGACTTTGGGTGCCCGATATTCAAAGGAACGGAAACACATTGACGATGAATACACATTTACCAATGGCCCGCTGAACATGGTTGGTAGGCAAGGTTCGCCCAGCTCGGATGTGCCGTGTGTGACCTGCCTTGGCCTCCCGGACAGGGCGAAATTTAGCTCGTTTACACCTAAGTTCGGATTGCGATATCAGCTCGCGCCAAACAAGCTAATCTATGTTACTGCCCAAAAGGGATTCAAGAGCGGAGGTTTTGCAGTCGGTGCTGTGACGCCCGCCTTTGATCCAGAAACGATTTGGAGCTATGAATTTGGCCTCAAGGCTAACTGGTTCGGACGCGCGCTCACTACCAATATATCGGCCTATCATTACGACTACTCGAACCTTCAGGTCGGGCAGGTTCAGGGTGTCGCGACAATTGTACGTAATGCTGGATCGGCCAAGGTTGACGGTGTTGAAGCCGAGGTTCGTCTTACCGTTTCGCCTCGGGTCTCGTTTGACGGATTCACGGCCTACAATCATGCGCGGTTTACTCAGTATACGTCGGCAAACCCGGCCATCAATCCTGCGCTCCCGCTTGATCTGAGAGGCAACCTTCTATCAAACGCGCCGAAATGGACAGGTAAGATTGGCGGTGAATATCGGCTGCCCGTGTCCAATGGCGACTTAACAATGCGCGGCGAGATTTTTACGTCGTCTCGCGTTTATTTCTCGCCGTTCAATAACAATACTAATAGTCAGAAGCCGTATTCTTTATTGAACGCCAGCGTTCGCTACGATGCCGACAGTGATTGGTATGTTAGCGCCTTTATTAACAACATCGCGGACACGGATGTAAAGGCCGGGTCTATCGTAACGAGCGGAACGACCGGCGCGTTCATTATTGCGCAGTATCTTCCGCCTCGGACCTACGGACTTAAGGTCGGCAAGAAATTTTGATAGTTACAAGAGGTTAATAGAATCATGGAACACGTCGTCGAACATGCCGAAGGCATGATCATCGAACGCGATGTCGCCATCAAGATGGACGACGGCGTGCTCCTTCGCGCCGATGTCTTTAGGCCTTTGCACGTCGGCCGCTATCCAGTTCTGATGACCTACGGACCTTATGCAAAAGGACTACACTTCGCAGACGGATATCCAGCCCAGTGGGAGATGCTCACGCGTGGTCATCCCGAAGTTCTGCGCAACACTAGCGGACGACATGCCAATTGGGAAACAGCTGATCCAGAGCGCTGGGTCCCAGAGGGATATGTAGTTATCAGAGTTGACTCGCGGGGGACCGGACAGTCACCAGGTTATGTTGATCCGTTTTCTCCGCGCGAAACTAGAGACTATCACGACTGTATCGAATGGGCAGGTGTACAGCCATGGTCGACAGGAAAGATCGGCCTCTTGGGCGTTTCCTATTACGCCATGAACCAGTGGCAGGTCGCTGCTACCCGGCCCCCTCATCTTGCTGCAATTTGCCCTTTCGAAGGCGCGTCTGATTACTATCGGGATGCTGTGCGCCACGGGGGTATGATGTGCACCTTCTGGGCGAGGTGGTACCCAAAGCAGGTGGAAACCGTCCAATATGGCTTAGGAGCGAATGGCCCCGTATCCCGCGCCACCGGAAAGCCCATTGCCGGCGATATCACCTTGGATGCAGCGAACCTTGTTGCCAATCGCACGGATATTGAGCGCGATCAGCTGTCCCACGAATTTATTGATGACTGGTTTCGCGAGAGAATGCCGGACCTGTCTCGAATTGAAGTGCCATTGCTGTCTTGTGGTAACTGGGGTGGGCAAGGCCTTCACCTGCGCGGGAATGTGGAAGGCTATCTTCAAGCAGGATCGACGCAAAAGTGGCTGGAAATGCATGGACTGGAACACTGGACCGAATTCTACACAGACTATGGTTTCAGGCTCCAGCTTCAGTTTTTCGACCATGTTCTGAAAGGTCGTAAAAACGGCTGGGAAGATCAACCTGCCGTACAATTGCAGCTGCGCACGCCTAACGGGTTCCTTACGCGCCATACCCGCGGATGGCCCCTTCCGGAGACTTGTTGGACAGAATTTTACCTGGACAGCCTCGCTCTAGCGTTGAGCGAGAAAATGGCGGTTGTGTCGGGAAGCGTAGAATACGATCAGATGGCAGAAGAAGTAATTTTCAGAACTATGCCGTTTGAACGGGAGATGGAGATAACAGGTCCGCTGTGCGCCACTATATTTGCTTCTACAACGGCAAAGGAGATCGATCTTTTCGTTACGTTACGCCTATTTGACCCGACGGGAAATGAGGTGCTCTTCACCGGAGCAGTAGAACCAAACGCTCCGGTAACTCAGGGCTGGTTGCGGGCTTCGCACCGAGACCTTGACCCTTCACGGAGTTTGCCTTGGCGGCCTTGGTATAAACACGAAGCTGCAACTCCCGTGATTCAGGGAGAGATTTACGAGCTGGCGGTAGAACTCTGGCCCACGTCCATCATTGTCCCAACTGGCTACATCCTTGCGCTGACCATCGGCGGCCAAGACTTCGATCACGGCCGAAAAGGCGAGATGCCAAAAATTTACGGCGTGGAGCAGCGGGGTTCCTCAGTGTACTTACATGATCATCCCGAAGATCGAATCTCGGAGAACCTTACTGGAGAAGTAAAAATTTATACCGGTGGTGATTGTCGATCTCGGCTTTTACTTCCTCAAATACCCGGTTAACTGCAGACTTCGATACGGGGATAAATGTAGAGACAAGGAGTCTATACTGCCCGGATCGCGCATTGAATTGCGGCACATCCGCTATGTGGTCGCTGCCGCAGACCATGGCAGCTTCCGCCGCGCTGCGGCAGCTCTTGGCATTCAGGAGTCGGCTGTCAGCCGCCGGATTCGTGATCTTGAAGATCGACTGGGCACGGCATTCTTCATCCGCTCTCCAGGCGGCGTAAAGCTGACACATGCGGGCAAGCAATTCGTCCAGCGTGGGCGCAAAGCGTTGTCAGAGATTGGCCTAGCGAAGGCTGAAGTCTCAGCCATCGGTCGCGGAGATGACGGCCATCTGACAATCGGGATATTCTCGTCATTGGCTTCGGGGTTTCTTTCCGAGCTGGTGCAGGCATTCGGCGAGCGACATGCGGCGGTCCAACTCACCTTCATCGACGGCAATCCGGCCGAGCATTTGGCGGCGATCCGACAGCACCAGTTGGACGTCGCCTTCATTACAGGCGCCGGTCCCTGGCCGAACTGTGCCAGTCAGCATCTCTGGTCGGAACGAATTTTCGCGGTTCTGCCCACGCATCATCCCCGCGCCAGCGATCTCAAGGTCAATTTCGAGGATCTGGCCCATGAGCCGTTCATGGTGAGCGAGGCTGCACCGGGAGAAGAAATCCACGACTATCTGGTTCAGCGACTTGCCGGTCTTGGAAGGCACCCAGACATCCATCAGCATCTGGTTGGGCGGGACAATCTGATGCAATTGGTGGCACTCGGGCGCGGACTAACGGTCACGAGCGAGGCCACCACTGGGGCACAGTTCCCCGGCGTTGTGTTCAGACCCATTGAGGATGAAGTTCTCCCCTTCTGCGGAGTTTGGTCAGTTGGCAATGACAACCCCGCGCTGGCGGGCCTTCTCGACTTGGCCCGATCCATGACCAGCACCGTCGAACAATCCGCCTTCAGTTTCCTGTTCCCCGAAAAGGGAGAAAGCGACCCTTAGGGCCTTTTGCTATCGAGAGGACCAACGCTGATCATGTCGAGTGTTCGGTGTCCAAAATATGCATGCGGATTTTCGGACAAGCCAGTCAGGCTATCATTCGCCGTTTCGGCGTTCGACATCGCGCCGGGCTTTGGCAAAGCCCCGGTCCGAAGCGATGAAGCGCTCAAGCATCGGCACGATCAAACGGATCGGATCCGCGGTCACATGCCCCGCCTCGCGGCCGAGTATCGCTGCATAGGCGACGAGATCGCGGTGGAGGTTTGCCGGCAGCTCCAGTGTGACCTTGACCGGCTTGTCGTCCGCGATCAGGCCAAGTTTCAGCTTTGTCATCTCAGCCTCCATAGGGTTCGAGCACGAGGTCGCGCGTGACCATCACCCGCACCGGAAATCCCGGTCTGATAGTCAGAGTAGGCGCGATGCCGAGTTGGCGGCTGACGATCTGCTGGCCGGTCTGGCTGATGCTGTTCGAGGCCCCAGATCGCAGTGCCTGCACCAGGCTGCTCTCGTTCTGGCTGGTTCCTGCCTCGGCGCCCACCGAAAGCAGCGTCGAAAGCGCCGCGGCCTTGAACATCTCGCCCCAGTGGAAATCGACGCCATCTTCCAGGCCCGCGTAGCCCTCGGCATTGGCGCCGGGTTGCCGCTCAAGAACGATGGAGCGCCCGTCGGGCATGATGAGGCGGTTCCAGACCAGCAAGACCCGGCGCTGACCGAAACCGACGCCACTGTCATACTGGCCGATGATCCGGGTCCCTTGAGGCACCAGGAGGATGCGGCCTGTGGGGCTATCGTAGACGTTTTGCGTGACCTGCGCCGTGATCTGCCCCGGCACGTCGGAGCGGATGCCAGTGATCAGGGCGGCGGGAATGACTGCGCCCGCCTGAAGGACGTTGGCGGAGGCTGGTGCCATGACCCGATCTGGCGCGACTGTGCGCTTTTCGGGGCTTTGTCCAAGGAAAGCCAGTTGCCGGTCTTGCGCCGTTGGTGTGGCCGGCTGCGGCGCGAGGCCAAGCCCTGCCAAGTCTGTCGTGGCCGCCGCTGGAACCGAAGGCGACACGTTGCCGGAAACCGCCTGGGAAGCAGAGAACAGGCGAGCCGTTCGGGCCGCCTCCAATTCCTGATAGCGGCGCTGGACTTCCGGGTCGGGACCAGCAGGCGCGGCAACCGGCTGCGCCATACCCGGTACAGGTACGGGCTGACTGCCGTTTTGCGCATTAAGTATCGGGCGCCCAAGATCCCCAGGCAACGGTGGCCCAAGTCGCGGGACAGCGCCGTAATCCTTTGGCAGTCCCGCGAGGCCATCAGGCGCACTGCGCCCATCCGTCGTGTACAGTTCTTCGGCCGCCTTGCCGCCATGCTGGACCTGGAGTGCGTAGATCAGCGCGCCGCCAATACCGAGGCCCGTCACGATACCAACCCCAGCCAGCACCTTGCGCGACAGGCGGGTCACACGGGGCGGCTCGGGCCGCAGCCGCATACGGGCGACCGGCTCGCTAACGAGCGGCAGCGCGCCGTCCTCGTCTTCCGTTTCCGGCGGGGCAGTGTCCTGCGCCACGGTACCATTCTCCCTTCCGGGTTCATGTTGTTCGCTCACGATGCCGGCCTCCCGTCGGTCCGGGAGATCCGGACCCGCTGCTGGCGCTTGCCGGAGCCGAAGCGCAGTTCCGCAGCCGCGAACAGCCGATCGACGATCATGTAGTTGGCCCGGACCCGATAGTTCACCAGCTCGGACGTGCTGCCTTCGGGGCCGACCACGAAGATTGGCGGCATCTCGCCTTGAGCAACACCGCGCGGGAATTCGATGAAGACCTGGCGGCTATCGTCAAATGCCCGCAACGGCTTCCACGGCGCACGATCGCCCGCAATCTCGTAGCGGAAATTGACGCGGGTGAGATCGATGCCCGACGCCATGGGTTCGGCGGCCCTGGCTTCAGCATTCTGGCGATGCAGCGCGATGAGCTGGTCCTGCGGATACTGCCACGAGACCGACGCCATGTAGGTCTTCTCGGTGGAGCGCAGCTCAATGTGGTAGGTGCGCAAGTTGGTGTTGATGACGAGGTTCGTCATCAACAATGCGCGCGTCGGCTTGACGAGGATGTGGACCTGCCGCGACGCGCCGACACCGCTTTCGGTGTCGCCGATGATCCAGCGGACCGTATCGCCGGCAGCAACGGGGCCGGGACCCACGAGTTGTTCGCCCGGTTGCAGGCTGATGTCGGTGATCTGTCCCGGCGCGGTATAAACCTGGTAAAGCGCCCCCTCGACGAACGGGTAGGCCTGGATGGCGTTGATGAAACCGTTCCTCACCGGCTGCATGCGCGCGGCGGCGTTGGCGGCGTTCACGCGCGAGGCTGGATCGGCCAAGTCGGGCGTGGCCGCCCCGTCCCTACCGACCGGCTTCAGCTGACCCGGCAGCGGCAGCACCTGCGGTATTTCAACGACGCTGACGGGCGCCGATGGTTCAACCGTTTGCACGGCTGCGGGCGCCTCGTCGAAATTGATGGCTGGCGGCTTTTGCACCGTGGCGCAGCCGCCCAGCGTGGACGTGGCCAACAGGAACGGCAGCGCAGTTCTGCACACGGCGGGGATGGCTGCGAACAGGAACGCCGGGAACCCCACACTCGGGCTCATGGCTTCGCGCGAGGGGTGTGTCATTGTCCAAGCTCCTTCGACCAGTTGATGGCGTTGATGTAGATGCCGAGCGGATTGGCCCGGAGTTTCTCGGGATCGCGGGGCGCCTGCACGGCGATGGTGAGAATGGCAGTCCAGCGCTCGGTCGCCGCAAGCGCACCGTCCTGATAGGTTCGCTGGACCCAGGCGACGCGGAACGAGCTGGGCGAGGCCCGGATGACGCTGGATACGTCGATCGCGACCTGCGTCTTGCCGACTTTGGCGAAGGGATCGTTAGCACGGGCATAGTCCCCCAGCGCGAGAGCCCCGGCCTGCGTCGTGAAATCATAGGCGCGCAGCCAGTTCTGGCGCACGATGATGGGGTCTGCCGGGATGCTGCGGACCTGCTCGATGAAGCGCGCGAGATAGAACGCAATCTGCGGATCGCTCGGCTGATAGTCGGCAGTCGCGGGGGCGACGGCCTGGGCCTGCCCCAGATGATCGACCTGCACCACCCAGGGAACGATCGAGCCACTGGCGGTCTGCCAGACGAGCACTGCGGACAGACCTGCCGACAAAGTCAGGGACCCGAAAGCCATGAGCCGCCAATTGCGGGCCTGGACGCGGGCTGAACCAATGCGGTCGTCCCAGATCTGCGCTGCGCGCTGGTAGGGCGTCTCGGGTTCGGGCGATTTGCCGTAGTGGGTTGATGGCCTTTTGAAGATGCTCATGGCTCAGTCGCTTTCTGAAAGGTTGATGGAAGCACCGCCGCCGTGGCTGTCGCCTGATTTGACGGCGTGCGCGGCGACCTGAACGCCTTGGGAAAGCTGCTGATTGCGCTTCATGCGCTTGGCCCAATCGGGCTGGCCCTCGGCAGCCACGGTGGTTGCAGCAGCGGCAGCCGCCGATTCTGCATCGGCTGTGGCGCCCGCGATCCCGGCCGCAGCATTGGCGCCGGACTGGTAACTCGATTTCAGGCTTTCGGTGGCCTTCGATGCTGCGCGTTTGAAGGGCGAAGCGGCAGCCTGCGCGCCGGTACTGGCGACATTGCCCAGGCCAGACGCCACACCTCCAACGCCAGATTGTCCGGCGGCACCGAGGCTGTACGCGGTCGATGCACCGCCTGCGAGCGTAGCGCCGCCACGAGCGGCGGCGGCCGCACCGCCGGCAAGGGCGGCTCCGCCCGATGCGACAGCACCGGCGGCGGCGGCCCCGGCGACGGCCATGCCGCCAGCGGCAAGGCCTGTTCCGACGGCGGCGCCTGCGCCAAGCTGCGGGCCGCCCGATACGATGCCATTGGCGATGCCCGGCCCGAAGATGCCAAGGCCAAGCAGCGACAGCGCCGCAAGGACGATCGCCATGGCATCATCGATTGTAGGCGTTGCTCCGCCAAAGCCGGCGGTGAATTCGGAAAAGAGCGTCGAGCCGATGCCGATGATCACGGCGAGGACGAGGACCTTGATCCCCGACGAGATGACATTGCCGAGCACACGTTCGGCCATGAACGCACTTTTGCCGAAAAGGCCGAACGGGATGAGCACGAAGCCCGCCAGCGTCGTCAGCTTGAACTCGATCAGGGTGACGAAAAGCTGGATGGCGAGGACGAAGAAGGCGAGCAGCACGAGCGCCCAGGCGAACAGCATGCAGGCGATCTGGATGAAGTTCTCGAAGAACGACCAGTAGCCCATCAGGTCGGAAATCGAGTCGAGCAACGGTCTCCCGGCGTCCAGCCCGGTCTGCGCGACCTTGCCGGGGCGCAGGAGATCTGCGGTGCTGAACCCTGTTCCGCTTGCTTTCAGGCCGAGGCCGGCAAAGCTTTCGAAGACGATGCGGGCAAGGTTGTTCCAGTTGCCGATGATGTAGGCGAACATCCCCACGAACAGTGTCTTCTTGATGAGACGCGCCATGATGTCGTCGTCGGCGCCCCACGACCAGAACAAGGCAGCAAGGGTTACGTCGATGACCACCAGCGTCGTCGCGATGAACGCGACTTCGCCATGCAGAAGCCCGAAACCTCCATCGATGTAGCGGGTGAAGACCTCGAGAAAATGGTCGATGACGCCGGTGTCGCCCATGATCAGCGGACCTCCGGCCGGTCTGAGGAGATCTGATCGGGCACAGGCGCAGTCCCGAGGAAGCGGCGCCGATTGTCAGCCCATGCCTTGAGGCATTGGGGGTCGCTGGCTCCTGCTGCGCCTGCCTGCGAACAGCGGGCAAGCTGGTCATCCAGCGGGTCGTGCCGGACGATGGACGGCGGCTTCTCGGTGGCCGTTTCCGGACCTGCATCGCTGCGGTTCATATCGATCGCAGTCGCCGTGACAGCGAGGGCCACGAAGACGACTGCGCCGATGCGTGCGAGGGTCTTGCCGTCCATCGTCTGACCTCAGTTGCCTGACTGGAACATTTTGGCGGTGCCGGGCTGGTATCCGCTGCCCGGCGTCAGGAACCGGCGGCGCTGCTCCTGGCCCTGCGCGGCCGCGGCCGCCTGTTCGGCTGACTGAAGCGCCTGCGCCCGGCCATTGGCCGCGATGAGCGCAGTAAGGTCGGCCAATTGCTGTGCCTGGAGGGCGAGAAGCTGATTGCCGGCCTGCGCCGCCTGCAAGGCTCCGGTAGCGCCCTGGCTCTGGCCGATCAGGGCAGACATCTGGGTGCGGTTGGTGTCGATATTGCCGACGACGCCTGCCTGCACCCGCATCGCGTCCTGCAAGCTGCCGACCGTATTCTGCCAGCGCGCGCGAGCATCGGCGATGAGCTGGGTATCGCTCGCCGACATCGCCGTGCTGCCGTATTTGAGCTGGAACGCACGGTCGATCGACTGCACGTCGTAGGCGATGTTCTGCGCCTGGCTCAGGAGCGACTGGGTGCGCTGCACCGACTGTTGGAGCTGCTGGAGCGCGGAATACGGCAGGCTTGCCAGATTGCGCGCCTGGTTGATCAGCGACTGCGCCTGATTCTGGAGCGACGTGATCTGGTTGGTGATCTGCTGGAGCGATCGCGCCGCCGTCAGCACATTCTGGGCGTAATTCGAGGGGTCATAGACAATCCCGCCAAACCCGAACTGGGCGTATGCTGGTGTTGGCAGCATGGACGTGAGGGCGACGGGGGCGACAAGCAGCGCGGCAATGAGCCGAACGCTGCGGGCGGTACGCAGTTTCATGGTGCTATGTCCTGATTGGTAAGGTTGGGGACGAGGTCAGCGGCCCAACCGAGCCCTCGGTGTCGAAGCCATTGAATGAGGAAGGCTTCGCGTCCGTGCTCGCTGAGGATCTGGGCGATGGCGGCTTGATCGGTCTTCGATGAGGCAGCGCAGAGCGCCAGCGCGACGTCGGAAAGACCCAGCTCAAAGAGCCGGTTGCCGCGCCGGGACTGGCAGTAATAGTCGCGCTTGGGAGCAGCCCTCGCGATGATCTCGATCTGACGATCGTTGAGCCCAAAGCGGCGATAAATGGCCGTGATCTGGGGCTCGATCGCACGCTCATTGGGCAGAAGGAGCCGGGTCTGGCAGCTCTCGATGATGGCGGGTGCGATTGCCGACCCTTCGATGTCGGACAGCGACTGTGTGGCGAAGACGACGCTGGCGTTTTTCTTGCGCAGTGTTTTCAGCCACTCGCGCAGCTGGCTGGCGAACCCCTCGTCGTCGAGCGCGAGCCAGCCTTCGTCGATGATGACAAGTGTTGGCGATCCGTCGAGCCGATCTTCGATCCGGTGGAAGAGATAGGCCAGGACTGCGGATGCCGCGCCGGTGCCGATGAGACCCTCGGTCTCGAAAGCCTGCACGGTGGCGCTGCCGAGATATTCGGCCTCGGCATCGAGCAGGCGGCCAAAGGCGCCGCCGACGCAATAGGGCCGAAGAGCTTGCTTCAGGTCATTGGACTGGAGGAGGACCGCAAGTCCGGTGATCGTCCGCTCATCGACAGGCGCCGAGGCCAGTGAGGTCAGCGCGGTCCAGACGTGCTCTTTCACGTCAGGCGTCATTGCCACGCCTTCGCGTGTCAGGATCGCGCTGATCCAGTCAGCAGCCCACCCCCTTTCGGCCAGATCGTGTACGCGCGCGAGCGGTTGCAGGTTGACGGATGTCTGCGCTGCATCGGTGAGCCCTCCGCCGAGATCGTGCCAATCGCCGCCCATGGCGAGCGCCGCCGCCCGGATCGAACCACCGAAATCGAAGGCAAAGACCTGGGCACCGGGGTAGCGCCGGAATTGGAGCGCCATCAGGGCCAGGAGAACGGACTTGCCCGCGCCGGTCGGGCCGACGACGAGCGTGTGCCCGACATCGCCGACGTGAAGGGAAAACCGGAACGGGGTCGAGCCTTCGGTCTTGCCGAAGAGCAGTGGGGGCGCTGCAAAATGCTCGTCCCGTTCCGGCCCCGCCCACACCGCTGACAAGGGTATCATGTGGGCGAGGTTCAAAGTGCTGATGGGCGGCTGTCGGACGTTGGCGTAGACGTGCCCCGGCAGGGAGCCGAGCCAGGCATCGACCGCGTTGATGGTCTCCGGGCTGGCGGTGAAATCGCGGCCCTGGATGATCTTCTCGACGAGGCGCAGCTTTTCATCGGCGGCGCGCGGATCTGCATCCCAGACCGTCACGGTCGCGGTGACATAGGTCATCCCGGCATAGTCTGCGCCGAGTTCCTGAAGCGCGAAGTCGGCGTCCGCGGCCTTGTTCGCCGCATCGGTATCGACGAGGACGGACGCCTCGTTGGTCATCACCTCTTTCAGGATCGCGGCGACGCTTTTGCGCTTGGCGAACCATTGCCGTCTGATCTTGGTCAGCAGCTTGGTCGCATCGGTCTTGTCGAGCAGGATCGCGCGTGTCGCCCATCGGTAGGGAAAGGCCAGGCGATTGAGCTCGTCGAGCAAGCCCGGCGTGGTGGCCGTCGGAAAGCCGGTGATGGTGAGAACTCGCAAATGCGACGCGCCCAGGCGCGGCTCGAGGCCGCCGGTCAGCGGCTGATCGGCGAGCAGCGCATCGAGGTACATCGGCGTTTCAGGCACGCGGACCCGGTGCCGTTTGGTCGATACGCAGCCGTGGAGGTAGGTCAGCGTTTCAGCGTCACCCAGCCAGCGGCATTCGGGCATGAAGGTTTCGATCAGCCGCAGGATGCGATCGGTGCGGTCCGCAAAGCCGCTCAGGACTTCGAATGGCTCGATGCCGGAATGCTCCCGGCCTTCGTAGAGCCAGGTTTCTGCGCGGGAGGCGTCCTCGGCCGGAGGCAGATAGCAGATGGTGAGAAAGTAGGCGGACTCGAAGTGTGCGCCGGCTTCCTCGAAATCGGCCTTGCGCTCGGCATCGACCAGTGCCGAGGCAGCGTCGGGAAACCGGCAGTCAGGATAGTGAGCGGCGGCGTGGCGATCGGCTTCTACGAAGATCGCCCAGCCCGATCCGAGGCGGCGGAAGGCGTTATTCAGCCGTCCTGCCACAGCGACCAGTTCGGCAGGCACTGCGGAGTCGAGATCCGGCCCGCGGAACTGCGCAGTCCTTTGGAAGCTGCCGTCCTTGTTGAGCACGATGCCTTGGCCGACCAGAGCCACCCAGGGCAGGAAGTCGGCGAGCCGGCTGTTGCAGTTGCGGTATTCGGCCAGGTTGAACATCTGTGCTCCCTCAGACGGAAAGATGGCCGGGGATGCGCAGATGGCGGCGCACCACATCGACGAAGAGCGGATCGCGTTTGGCTGCCCAGACGGCGACGACATGGCCGATGGCCCAGATCCCGATGCCGATGAGCCAGAGGCGTAGGCCGAGGCCGACGGCGCCTGCGAGCGTGCCGTTCAGGATGGTGAGACCGCGCGGTGCGCCGCCGAGCAGGATTGGCTCTGTGAGCGCCCTGTGAACCGGGACCGTATAGCCCGCGATCTCGCCGCCCTGATCGGCACATCCCATCATCAGACGAGCGCCCCGCCGCCGAACGAGAAGAACGAGAGGAAGAAGCTCGACGCGGCGAATGCGATCGAGAGGCCGAAGACGATCTGGATCAGCCGGCGGAAACCGCCTGATGTGTCGCCGAACGCGAGCGTCAGACCGGTGGTGATGATGATGATCACCGCGATGATCTTGGCGACCGGACCTTCGATCGACTGGAGGATGGATTGTAGGGGGGCTTCCCAGGGCATGGACGAGCCCGAAGCGTGGGCGGCAGGCGCCATGACCGTGGTGAGGACGATCGCGGACAGGGCGGTTGTCAGGCGGCGATGGGGACGACGGACAGGCGCATTCATTGGCAGGCTCCTTCTTCGGGCTGAGGGATGATGGGAGTGACGTGGTAGTCGCCGTCCGGCCCCAGGCCCTCGACGCGGGCGAGTTCGACCAGGCGGCGAGAGGCGCCGCGACCGGCGAGGACGGCGATGAGATCGATGGTTTCCGCGATCAGCGCGCGGGGCACGGTCACGACGGCTTCCTGGATGAGTTGCTCCATCCGACGGAGAGCACCGATGGCGCTACCGGCGTGGATCGTTCCGATCCCGCCGGGATGCCCGGTTCCCCAGGCTTTCAGGAGATCGAGGGCTTCGCTCCCGCGCACCTCGCCGACTGGAATGCGGTCGGGACGAAGGCGGAGCGACGAACGCACCAGCTCGGACAGCGATGCGACACCGTCCTTGGTGCGCATGGCGACGAGGTTCGGCGCGGTGCATTGCAGCTCGCGCGTATCTTCGATGATGACGACGCGATCGTCGGTTTTCGCGACTTCGGCCAAGAGCGCGTTGGTGAGCGTGGTCTTGCCGGTCGAGGTGCCGCCAGCGACCAGAATGTTCGCGCGGGCGGCAACGGCTGAGCGCAAGGCCTCAGCCTGATCGCTCGCCATGATCCCGGCTGCCACATAGTCAGCCAGCGTAAAGACCGCGACGGCGGGTTTCCGGATGGCGAAGGTAGGTGCTGCGACGACAGGCGGGAGCAGCCCCTCGAACCGCTCCCCCGTTTCGGGAAGCTCGGCGGATACGTGCGGCGCGTTGGCGTGCACTTCGACGCCGACATGGTGTGCGACCAGGCGAACGATGCGTTCTCCGTCGGCGGCAGAGAGATGCTCGCCGGAATCGGAGAGGCCTTCGGACAGGCGGTCTATCCAGAGCCGTCCGTCGGGATTGAGCATGACTTCGACGACTGCGGGGTCTTCGAGCAGGCGGGCGATGGCGGGACCGAGCGCTGTGCGCAGCATGCGCGCGCCGCGTGCCAATCTTTGCGAATTGTGGTGTGAAGCCGCCATCGGGTCCCCGTTTCATCGGGGAGAACAGGCGCTCCCCGGCTTGGGGATGATTAAGAGAGCCAGAAATTTGCCCGGTTCAACAGGTTTTGGTCGTAGTAGCAGCGTGGCGTGCAAATACAGGGAAACGGCGGAGTTCCGGGGTTCTGGAAAGGCGCGGGAACCAAGCCGGCGCCCTAAGTCGCCTACAACAGAGCATTGCAGGCGCTTGGCATGTCCCGTTCCTTGAGCTTTTGCCTACATGGACGAAATTGACCGCCATAACCGCCACGAATGGGCTTTCTGACTGCCATCGCGGTCATTGCATTGTTTTTTAACATCGTTGATGGTATTGACCGTTATCGCGGTCGAGAAATAGCTTTATGACCGCCATAACCGGCATTGAGGCTTGAATGACCGAGCACCCCCGCACCTATTCCCGCATGACGCGCGAAGCCCTTACCATGATGGGAGGGCTCATTCGTCTCGCGCGCAAACAGCGCAAAATGTCGGAGGCTGACCTGTCGGCCCGGGTCGGTATCGCGCGCAGCACGCTGCAACTGATCGAAAAGGGGCACCCCAAGGTGGAAATTGGGCTGGTCTTCGAAGCCGCAACGCTGGTTGGTGTACCGCTCTTCGTTGACGAACCTTCGCGGCTCACTCCCGAGATTTCCAGGGTCAACGACAAGCTGGCGCTGCTGCCGCAGTCGGTGCGGCGTCCGCGCTCGGAGGTAAAGGATGACTTCTGATCGCCCTCAGCCCACGGCGGCTTCTCAAGGTCCCATCCCGCCAGCCACCGAAGCTTTCGTCTGGATATGGCTGCCAGGTGCGCTTGAGCCCGTCATTGCCGGGCGGATCGAGTTGGACGGTGGCATTTATGTCTTCAACTATGGTCGTTCCTATCTCGAACGCGCCGACGCCATCCCGATCTATGCACCGGAGCTGCCGCTGCAGCGTGGCAGGATCGCGCCCAACGCACCGCTCGACATGGCGGGTTGTCTGCGGGATGGCGCGCCGGACGCATGGGGTCGGCGGGTCATCATCAATCGTCTGACCGGCCTTCGCGGCGAAGCGGCAAACAGTATCGATTTCGACGAACTGACCTTCATGCTCAATTCGGGCTCCGACCGTATCGGTGCGCTCGACTTCCAGACGTCAGCCGACCGGTATCAGCCTCGGGAGCAAGACAATGCGACGCTCGAGGAGCTGCTGGAAGCAGCGGAGCGGGTCGAGCGAGGCGAACCCATCCCCCCGGCTCTCGACAAGGCGCTGTTCCACGGCAGTTCGATCGGCGGCGCACGTCCCAAGGCCTTGATCCAGTATGGCGAGGACAAGTTCATCGCCAAATTCTCAGCGACCAACGACACCATGGCGGTGGTGAAGGCCGAGTTTGTTGCCATGCGCCTGGCGGCAGAAGTGGGCCTCGACGTCGCGCCGGTTCAACTGACCAAGGCGAGCGGCAAGGATGTGCTCCTGGTGCGCCGCTTCGACCGCGAATGGAATGGCACCGGCTGGACTCGCCGGGCGATGGTCTCGGCCCTGACGATGTTTGGCCTCTCAGAAATGCAGGCCCGCTATGCAAGCTATGTCGAACTCGCCGAAATGGTGCGCGCGCGCTTCACCGATCCGCAAGCGACCCTGCGCGAACTGTTCGGACGGATGGTCTTCAATGTGCTGACGGGCAATACCGACGACCATGCTCGCAACCATGCTGCATTCTGGGATGGCGCCAATCTCACGCTCACACCGGGCTACGACATTTGTCCGCAGCCGCGTAACGGCCGGGAAGCCAATCAGGCAATGCTGGTGAATGGCGAGGACAAACGCAGCCTGCTGGAAAGCTGCCGCCTTTCGGCGCCAAATTTTCTGCTGAATGATCGCGATGCGCGCGATCTGATCAATGGCCAGATCGAGACGATCACCCGGCTGTGGGGCAATATCTGCGACGCAGCCGGGCTGAGCGAGGTCGACCGTGGCTACCTGTGGCGCCGCCAGTTCCTCAACGACTACGCATTCGATGGCTACGCTGATGGAGCTCTTGGCCAGGTTCAATCACGACTTCGCGCCCATGTCCCTGCTGAGGTCAGCCTGTCGGACGAACTTATCGCTGATCGCAGGCAAGCATCGGAACGAGAGTGAAGCTGGATATCCGGCTAGAGAGAAAAATGCTCGAGCACTTGGAAAAGTGCATTGGGCCAGCAATCAAGCTTTGATAACGGCTTTGGTTAGTTCGTTGATGCGCGCCTCGATATCCGCGTCAGACACTTCGATCTTGAGCTTGTCCTGAATGAACTGGTGCCGGGCATCGCTTTCGCGCAGCACCTCAGCCCAGGTCTTGACCCAGAGCGTGTAACCGTCACCTTCCTGCGCAATCCCCCTCGCGCGCCCTGACTGCGAAATCCTGGCCTCGACTGAATCGTCATATTCGCTCGTAATCAGGAAGAAATGCCACGTCGTATCAGTATGGCTGAAATCTGGCTGCTGCCGGATCGCGTTCATGTAGTCTTCGACTTGATCCAGTTCCTTGCGGCCAATCTTCAACGACGGCCTCTTGAGCTCAATAATGAGGTATTCGCGCTTGCTCTGGATGGGACCCGGTACGACACGACCGAGAAACTGATCGGCGCGGCCGCGCTTGCCGTCAGGTTTGGTTACCTTGTGCCGTTTGCCTTTCGTTCCGAGATCTTCGGCTACACGCTCCATCACCTTGGTCAGTCCGACCTCCGGCATCGTGAAATGGAACTGTTCGCCAAACAGCCAGGTGTTGTCTCGCACCAATGCATCGAGCTGACCACGCTCCTTGACTGTCTGCCGGTACTTTGGTTCGAAAACCATCGTCCGCAGAACTTGGAGCACCGCAACACGGTCGGCGATCAGACTGGACGACGAGATGATGTTGCCCAGCTCGGTGCGTTCGAGCAGCTCAGAAAACTCGTTCTGCTGCGTTTTGGGCAGGTTCACAACCGCCCGCAGGATTCGCGAAATCGCATCGGGGTTGTGCTTGACCGCTTCCTTGAGGAAGGTGAGCGTCATCAGTTTTAGTGAACTGTCGGCGCGCGCAAACTCACGTGAGTGCGAGGAAACTGCATAGGTCGCGATGTCGAAAACCTGCCTTTCGCGTGCCTCTATCTCGTCGCCAGGCTCGCCTTCGTAAGGGTACGCCCCTTCGTCCTTGAGCTCCTGAATCAGCCCCTTCGCGACGTCCGCCTGACGTTTGCGAAAGTAGTCCTTGAGGCTACCACGAATGTGTTCAAGCACGTGCAGGAAGTCGGGATCATTGATGCCTTCAAGATCAAGCAGGTTCGCATCCGCCAACTCTCGAAAGAACGCGCTGTAGGCATAAGCCGAATATGTGAAGTTCGGTGCCGTCACATAAGCGGCCTGTGATCCCAGCACGATGCCGTTATCGCCGCCGAAAAATATCTGCCGCCCTTCCGTTGGCGCGTTCCACTCAATCACCTTCAATCGGAGATCGTTGATCGTCCGGCTCGGGCAGACAATCGGCGATTGGGGAATGTCATGCGTGCGGTGAATCGTAATTCGAGGATCGACCTCGAACGTGTTATAAATGATGCGCACGCCTGGGTATTGGAGGATGTAGGGGGCGAAGATCGTGCTGAACTGCCTGAAGGCGTCGGTACCATCAAGTACATCAAGCGTATCTTTGAGTGGTGCCAGCTCAACCGCGGTGCCGGTCGGCGCATCCGTTTCGGAAGTGTCGCTTCGATCGCATTTTTCCAGATTATTTGCCTGGATGGTAAGGGACAGCGCCACGCGCCGTCCGTCGACTGCGGCGACGCTCGTCCACTTTGCGCGGCGGGCCAGCGAAAAAAACTTCAGCCGCCCGCGTCCCTCCTTCCCATGAACGGCGCGTTCGAGCGACTGCGTCCTCGACTCGGTGCGCTTGTGAGAGGCCCCCAGATTTCCGAAATCGTGGTCGGCCCGCTCGGGAGATATGCCGTGTCCGTTGTCTTCGATCTTGATAGCAGTGATGCCTCCAAGGCCGTTCTTGTCCAGGGTAACCCGCACTTCGGTGGCATCGGCATCAAGCGCATTCCAGACGAATTCCGCGATCGCCTTGATGGGATCGCGTGTACTCGCGTCCTTTTCCAGAAAGTCCTGTTTGGCCTGAAGGCTGAGTATTGTCATCGACGCCCTTTCGTGGGCCTATGACTAACGCGAGAGGGATCGGATTGCGAGCAGCGTTCCGGAACAAAATTGACCAATCGTGCGGCCTTAGCTGTTATCAATCTCAGAAATGCTATCGCACTGGGGCGTGACCAGACGGAAAGTTGGGCTTCTCGGCTGAGCGCTTAGGAAGTTGCGGCGCCATTGCCGTCCATTGGGACATCGTTCGGAATTTCCTGACGCAGCCTCGGTCCCTTTGCCAACCGCCGACCGAGCGCCGTGACAAAGGCGTCGTAGCGTTCGCTCGCTTTGGCCCGTGCGGCTTGGGCCGCCGGTTCCGGCAAGGCAGGAGTGGTCGCCAGCCAAAATCGGATGAAAACCGCCAAGGTCTCAATCCCGATGCCCACATCGCGTTCTGTTCTCGCCAAGCGGCGGTCGAGCTGATCGAGGCGTTTGGCGAAAGCGGCTTCGCGGCGGTCGGCAGCGTCTGGCGACAGGAACGATGCGATGGCCGCTTCGGCTACCAACGACTGCGACTGATTGCGGCGGGCGGCATAGTCGGCCAGCATCGTCATGACGTCAGGATCGAGATAGACGGAAATCTGGGTCTTCTTTTTGCGGAGGGCCATGGCGATCAGATCTCCATCCCGTCGTCGAAGTCGAGTGATGCCTGCCGGGCCACGCCCTGCATGATCCCGGTCAGCCGTTGATTGCGCGCGGCCAGATCGTCATCCTCGTCGTTGTGATCGCCATCGAGATCAAACTCGTTCTGGACGGGTTGCCGGTTCTCGATAGGTTGGGTGAGACTTAGCTCGGGCTGCTGCCGCCGTTCGGAATCGGTCGTATCGTCGTCGTCACCACTCGCGACCGGCGTTGCCGGAGCGGAAGCAATCTGTGGCGGCAGGGCCAAGCCGGTCCAGTCGTCTGCCCGCACCTTCTTCGGGACGACCAATGCAGGCGGCGGCAAGATTCGCTCCTTGAAGCGGGCGTCCTCGTAATAGCGGGTCTTGCGGGCTCTGATCGGCGGGATTCCGGCGACCATCACGATTTCATCGGCGGGAGGCAGTTGCATGATCTCGCCCGGCGTCAGTAACGGTCGCGCCGTTTCCGAGCGAGACACCATCAAGTGCCCAAGCCAGGGCGAGAGCCGGTGCCCGGCATAGTTGCGCATAGCCTTCATTTCGGTGGCGGTGCCAAGCGCATCCGAGACACGCTTCGCGGTGCGCTCGTCGTTTGTCGCGAAACTCACCCGGACATGGCAGTTGTCGAGGATCGAATTGTTGGGGCCGTAGGCCTTTTCGATCTGGTTCAAGGACTGCGCGATCAGGAAACTCTTCAGCCCGTAGCCAGCCATGAAGGCAAGCGCGCTTTCGAAGAAGTCGAGACGGCCCAGGGCGGGAAACTCGTCCAGCATCAAGAGCAGGCGATGCCGGTCGCGCTTCGCCTGCAAATCCTCGGTGAGGCGACGTCCGATCTGGTTGAGCAGGAGTCGGATGAGCGGTTTGGTCCGGTTGATGTCGGATGGCGGAATGACGAGGTAGAGCGTCGTCGGATGCTTCCCGCCGACGATGTCGGTGATGCGCCAGTCGCAGCGCCGGGTCACTGCCGCAACCACCGGATCACGATAGAGGCCAAGGAAGGACATGGCCGTGGACAGCACGCCCGACCGTTCATTGTCCGACTTGTTGAGCAGTTCGCGGGCCGCGCTGGCGATGACCGGATGCGGGCCGTCCTTCCCGAGGTGCGCCGTCGTCATCATCGCGGCGAGGGTCGATTCGATCGGACGTTTGGGATCGGAAAGGAAAGCGGCGACGCCGGCGAGCGTCTTATCGGCTTCGGCGTAAAGCACGTGGAGGATCGCGCCTACCAGGAGCGCGTGGCTGGTCTTCTCCCAGTGATTGCGCTTTTCGAGGCTGCCCTCGGGATCGACCAGAATGTCGGCAATGTTCTGGACGTCGCGCACTTCCCACTCGCCGCGCCGGACTTCGAGCAGTGGGTTGTATGCGGCCGAGTTCGCGTTGGTCGGATCGAACAGCAGCACCCGCCCGAAACGCGCCCGAAAACCCGCGGTGAGTTGCCAGTTCTCGCCCTTGATGTCGTGGACAATGGCGGAGCCCGGCCATGCGAGCAGCGACGGTACGACCAGGCCGACGCCCTTGCCTGACCGGGTCGGAGCAAAGCACAGCACATGCTCCGGGCCATCGTGCCGGAGATAGTCGTGGTGGAAACGCCCGAGCACCACGCCGTCCGGACCGAGCAGGCCGGCCGCACGAACCTCATTTGGCTCTGCCCAACGCGCCGAACCGTATGTCTCGACCTTCTTCGCCTCGCGTGCGCGCCAGACCGACATGGCGATTGCAACCATGACCGAGATGATGCCACCAGATGCCGCGATGTAAGCACCTTCGATGAAGATGGCCGGGGCATAGGCATCGAACCCATACCACCACCAGAAGAACGATGGCGGCGGATAGAAGGGAAAGCCGAAGAGGTGAAACCATGGGCCGCCCAGTTCCGGCTGAAACGCGAGCCGCCAGGCGACCCATTCGGTCGCGCTCCATATGGTCAGGAGCACGATCAAGAAGACGGTGATGATCTGACCCCAGAGAATTTTGGTGGCGGCCATGGAAAGTCCTTTCGAGAGGGTGGGTCAGAGGCCGAGGCCGCGTTTGCGGGCAAAGCTCCAGTCGATGCCGCCGTCGGTGCGGGCCACTCCTGAGACATGGCGACCGAGGTGCTTTTCGAGGGCAGGCGTCCAGGGCACGAGTTGGAAGCCGAGGCCATCGTCCAACATGGCGAAGCGGCCAGAAGCCAGCGTCAGGCGCTGCCGGTAAGTCCCGGCGACATATTCGCCGCCTCCTGCCTGATTGAAGAGCTTGCCGGTCTCGGCGGCCAGCTTGTCGCCAACTGCCGCGACCTCCTGGCGCCGCAGCGTCTCGATGAGGTTGCGGGCGAAACTAACCTGAGTGCCGCGCTGTTCGGCTAACCCTTGTTTCATCAGATGTTGGGCCCGGCGATCAAGGGCCTCCCGCACTTCGCCGCCAAAGCCGCTCTCGGACATCGTGGTTGGTGCGCGAGCGATGGCTTGCCGGTCCAGCCAGGTCGCGCCGGAGGCCGTGATCTGACGGTCGATGTCGATGTCCGATCGGACGGCCAGCGCTACGCGCCGAACCCTGCGGGCATCGTCAAAGCTGCGCAGTTCGACAATCGAGCCCGGCGCACTGTCGCCCGCCGCATCGAGGTCGGAAAGCCTGATGTGATGTGTGCGACCATCAAGTCCGTCGACCACAGCAAAGGCACTGCCTCTCAATTCATCGTCGAGACCGCGCGCCACCAGTCGGCCCACGACTGGCTGATCGAATTGCTCAGCTGCCAGCACATAACTGGCTGACGCGCGTTCAATGCCCCGTTCAGTCAGCGCCCGGTGCATGCGCTTGATGATGTCTCCACGTTCGCCGATCTCGCGCAAGGTCGCTTCGGCCTTGTCGTCCATGATCCATTGACCAGGACCGATCTGCGTCGCGAGGCCGAGGGTTTCCAGCTTGCGGAGCCGCCCGACCTTGAGCGTCTGGAACGGGTCAGGTTCGCCACCGGGCAGCGGCGCCACGTCGATGACATTACCCCGGCCGCCATCGCGCACCAATTGTCGGTCGAGTGGGGTCCAGCGTTCTGCACCGATTTGCCGTTCGAGGGACTGGCGTAGATCGAGATCAGTTCGCGGCCCCAGTTCCTGCGTGATGAGGTCGCGTGCCCGATCCCGCATGCCTTCCTTGATGTAGTCTCGGGCGATCACGAGATCCTGCCCATCGTCGCGCACGCCGCGAACGATCAGGTGAACATGAGGATGCTCGGTGTTCCAATGGTCGACGGCGGCCCAATCGAGCCGGGAACCGAGATCCTTCTCCATCTGGGTAACCAAGTCCCGGGCAAAGCTCTTGAGATCCGCCATCTCCAGCGCGTCGTCAGGTGAGACGATGAAGCGGAAGTGATGGCGATCGTCCTTGCAGCGCTCTGCAAACTCGGCAGCATCGACGTGCCCTGGCTCCGCGCCGAACAGGCGGGCCTTCTCACCATCGCGGGTGACGCCTTCGCGGCACAGGTAGTTGAGATGGGTCGCCAGGGGCGCACTACGCGCATTGAGCCGAACGACGCGTGCCTTGACGACGGCGCCGCGCGTGCGTGCGGTGATGAGCCTGTTGGCCTGGATGCTGGCGCGTTGTCCGCGACCGAAGCGCGAAGTGTGACCTGACTTGATGCGGCCAGCCCGCGATATGCCACCGCCAGCCCGCTGGGCTGCCGCCAGTGCTTGAGCGATGAATGGCCGCACGCGCTGTGAGCCCGATGAACGAACGCGGCCAGGACGGATGCGAAACTCGCGGTCATCGGCCATCGGCGCACCGGGCAATGTGCCAATGACGATTAAAAATCAGACTGTTAGGTGGGATCGGCACCTTGCCGATACCCGGCCCAACGTGTGCGAAGGCCGCAAAAACCTCAGAAAAACAACCAACCGACCGAAGCGCAACGTGCGCCCTTTTATCCTGCCCTCCTTCGGTCGTGGAGACAGTCTCCCCCGATCCCCCGCTATCCTTCAAGGCGATGCGATGGGCAGATGTAGCGATCATCGAAGGCCATCCCCCGCCGCGCGCGCAACAAACAGCCCATGCGGCTGCGGTTGAGCCGCAGGTTCGCTGGCCTGTGCTGGCTTGGCGAATTGCTGATCGGCGGCCCCGGTGGATGGCACGCTGGATGCTGCGGAGCGTGCAACGAAGATCGGTGAACGTGTCCACGCAAAGCGATCAACCATGGCAATCGCGGTCGTATTTGCCGCATCAGTCTGGCCAATTGCAGGTGAAACCACCGCGACATAGGCGCGCGTTTCAGCAGGCAAGGGTCGGCCCCTGAGTGCAGCTTCATAGCGCCCGGGACCAGCATTGTAGGCAGCAATCCAGCCCGGCGAGCCGTAGCGATCGAACAGTTCGCGGATATAGCCAGCGCCCGCGATGATGTTGTCATGCGGGTCGAACGCATCCGCCCCCAATCGGTGCCGGGCGCGCAAATAGTCCCACGTTGCAGGCATGATCTGCATGAGGCCCATCGCTCCCTTGGGCGAAATGGCGCGAGGCTTTCCACGACTTTCCGCGTGCATGATCGCGTGCAGCCAGGCGGGAGGAATCGCAAAGCGGGACGCGGCCTCGACAATGAATTCGCCGAACGGAACGCCGGGCATTCCGCGCTCGGTCGCAGTTGATTGTGCTAACGTGGAGGTCGGCAACAGGCAGGCGCAAGTCAGGCCGGAAAGGAAGAGAAGTGCAGAACGGCGCATGGCATCAATCCCGCGCGTCGCGCTTGGAAGGACGATTCCAGTGCAGCGACCAGGATGCACCATCAGCGCCGTCACGGAACAGATTGGCGCGAACGGGCTGCGGCAGAGCAGGATCGTCAATGATCAGCGCGACGAAGGTGCCAGCGCGCTCGCCGGTGCGTTTCCAGCCCGCACCGATCTCCGGTCCGACTTCGACGCCCTCGTCGTGACGGAGGTGAATGCGATAGTCCGGCGCATTTTCAGTATCGGATGGCTCCGCAGGCACGATATCGATTTCGCGGTGATGCGCGAAGGTATGGATGCGTCCGACGAAACCGTCCGCCGCTTCAGTGAAAGTGCCGATCTGCGGCATGGGAAGTCTCCTTGGGTTGCCGTTTGCGATGCTGACAGGTGAGCAATGGCGCTGCCGAACCATCACAGTCAGCGCGCCGCCCGATGGGCGTTGGCTCGCCAGACGAATTGGCCGTTCGCCGCTTCATCGGTGTAGATCGGCGTTGCGCGTCCAATGATCGTGCGCGCAGGGGTTGGGCCGAAATAGCGGCCGTCGAGACTGTCCCGCACAGCTGAATTCATCAGAAACACGGTGCCTGCCGCGATGCGGCGGCAACCCTGCCAGACCGGCAATCTGCGCCCTTTGCGGTCGCGATCGAGCGCCTCGCCACGCGCCACGCTATCAACGGTGATCGTGGTCCTCAATCGACAGACGGTCTGTCCTGGCAGGGCCGAAACATGCTTCATCAGCGGCACGCCCTTACCGAGGTAGCCGCGCTCAGCCATGAAGTCGGCCAGATGCCGGGACGGTGCCACGGCGACCAGATCGCCGACGCGAAGACCTCGCGGCGGTTCGAGCCCATAAAGACCGATGGGAACGCTGGCAGACGCATTCCAGACCAACCGGAGCGGCACGGGCAAGAACGAAGCGATACCGATGCCCAGCGCGCAGAAATACGTCGTCATGACATAGCCGAAGCGGGTCATCCCTCGATCTCCCGGCGCTTGAGCCATGCCTGATGGCGCTCCGGCGTGTAGGCACGCGGCACCTGGCCAACGCTCATCCGGTTCGCGACATGGCGCCAGTGATCAGGGGCTACGTCGCAGGCATCGAGGCCGACGGCTTCCACGTCGTCGACCAGTTGAAGCACCTGACGAACCTTGGCCCAGCCATCGACGGTCAGCAGGATTTCGCCGCCGGGGCGAATGAAGGGCAGCGTCTGATAGGCCTCACCCGGCGCAATGGAGCGAACGATGTCGATCCGCGATGCGACGGTTCCGAAGTCGTTGGCGGCCCAGCGAATGAAACCGAAAACACTGCCCGGTCGAAAGGAAAGCACACGCCGTCGTCGGTCGAGGATCTGCTCGCTGACATGACGGCCAAACCTGATCCAGTTCTCGATCCGCTTTTCGATATGCGTCAACTCGACATGGGTCAGTGTGTCTGCAGAGCGGGCGAGCGATGCACGGCCTTGCTGCTGACCGGAGCTTGCGGCGCAGGTCATGATGGGTCTCCAGGTAAGTTGAGAAGTGATCGGTTCACGGCGCGCCGGCGGGTCATCGCCGCTGCCGGGCATTGACGGTGAGGCTGTTGCGGACCGTATCGATGAGGCTGCGCACATCGCGCGCGCGCTCTTCAAAGTTAGATTCTTGGTTAGAGTCTAAGTTACGGACGCGAATTCGGCTTGCACTGTCGCGACTTAACTCCTGATCGGGTTCCCGTTGGCACGAGCCTGAGGTTCCTGATGGCACGCGCCTTGCGGTTCCCGATGGCACGACGCCCTCCACAGGCTTTCCACCGGGCACCGATGGCTTGAATGCGAGCAGGGTCCGACCTCGGGCCTCGACTTCGAGGAACAGGACGTAGCCCGGGAGTGGCTGGCGCCGAACGATATCGCGAAGCTCGAACGCAAACCGTTTGAAGGGCGACAGGCTGCCGGACTTCAGGTGCAGATGGCGAAAGTCGAAGCGCCAACCGTGGCGCTGTTTGCCGCCGTGCTTGCGGACCAGGCGATAGAGCCAGCGATCAAGTCCGCCGGTGAGATCGAAATAGGCTCGGTCAATGGTCAGGACGAGGGCGTCGTCGAGCACGGCCTGATAGAACCAGTCGGGCAGAATCAGTTCGATGCCGTCAGGCCGGCCATTGCAGTCACGCCGCTCCTTCCATTCGTTGATCCATGAAAACCTGTGCCGCCGTCCCTCTGCATGCTGGCGGATGGACGTCGCCACGGTGGTTGATTGCAGCCGGTCCAGCGCCGCCTTCAGGCGCTGATAGTCGCGCATGGACGCGCCGCGCCCGATGAACTTCAGGACCTCATAGGGTGTTGCGACGATCAGCCGGGACGTTCGGAATCCGGCGTCGCGGGCCTCGACGATCTGGCTCGCAGCCCAGATCAGGATGTCGGCGTCCCAGATGGTCGCCATGCCATGATCCGGCACGGCCTCGACCCTGATCGAAACATTACCGGCGGCGAAGTCGATCGGGGTGACGCGGTGGGTCTTGGACAGGGAGAAGAATGGATAGGCCATGAGGTCCTGCGCGTCTCGTGGTGCAACATTGCCTGGGATCGTGCGGAACAGATCAAGCTGGCCGCGTTCCGGAGGGGATTGAAGGCGGGGCGCCATATGCGGAGCGATGCTTCGTCAGCGCGCCAGGCGGCCGGCCATCGGAACGACATCGTCCGGATGCCACTTCGCCGGCAGCACGGTGCCACGTGGGTCGGATGTCGAGGTGACGGCGCCGCGCTCGGCCCAATGCTGCAAATCATCGACCGAGTAGACCACCCGGCCGCCGAGTTTCTTGTAGGCGGGGCCGGTTCCGTATGTCCGGTGCTTTTCGAGTGTTCGCGGCGAAAGGCTGAGAAATGCGGCCGCTTCCTTGGTGCGCAGGTAGCGTGGCGGCAGAACGGCGAGATCGGGTCGCATAGGTCGGCCTTTCGTGAGCTTCGTTGGTGCCGTGGGAGATCGACGGCGGGCGAAGGCCACAATGGCGAAGCGAAATCGGCGAGATGCAGCGGGATTTTGGCCCCTGCTAAGTCCCCACACCGGTAATCGAGAGTTGCTTCAGGCCCGACGCCGGTGCCTCAGGAGGTTCCGGTATCCGCCCGCAATCATCGCGCGGGCATCGCGCAGCAGTCCCATGACAGCATGGCGCGTGGAGGAGGCTTGCCACTCATCGCGGCTGACCGGGCCAAGTCGAAACAAGGCTCGAGCAATGTCTTGTTGGGTGGCGCCATCACGCGAACCATCGAACGCCTGAAGCATCCTGCGCGCCCGCGTTCGCTGCTGGCGCGTCAGTCTGGTGTCGGGCGGGACAGCGCGACCGTGAAGCGCCGCCAGCAGACGATGCACGGCTTCAAGCCTGCCGAACCCGTCGAGGTTCAAGGGAATGACGGCTACCGCTGGATTGGACGCTGATGCCAGAAGTTGAATCTGAATGTGCTCGCCGTTGGCAAGCCAGACCATGCCCTCGCCATCACTTCCGGGGATCACGGCGGGCAGATGGTCGCCGCCAGACTCTACGTCCAGCTCAGGTGGAGCTTCCGCCAGAACGACAATGCTGGTGTCGTCCTGGGGCATCCAGAAAACGGTGGCGGCAGCGTGATCGAGTGCGGGGTCCACCGCGAAATCGCAACCTCCAGCGCTGGCGGATCGCGTCCGTCAGCATGACTATGTCGGCGTTGTGCGCCGATAAGGCATCAAAATCGCGGTTGTAGGCTTCGTTTCGTCGAAGCCATTCCCACGCAAGACCCGAGGCACTCATGCGTTCGACGGGCTCGTAGCGTTCTGAAGAACGCCATTGCGATGCATCCGGCATCATCACGATTCTCCCCCGGCCTCAACCGATTACGGGAGGGCGATGATTCCTCGCAGAGACAGACGTCGGAAGTCCCCATGTCGGCAACAGGTGATGCCGGTGCGGCATCACCTGCTAGTCTGGCGGCCCCTTGCGCAGGAGCTCGCGATAGCCGTGCTCGGACATCCATTGCGCACGCGCCAGATGGGCATCGTGGACCTTTCGGGACCTCACCGGATCAATCGCGGCATCGAGGTCGAAGAGAATGCGCGTGGCCTCACGCCAGTCGGCGCCGTCCCTGTGGGCATCCAGAAGCCGCAGGTACAGCACCATGTGCTCACGATCGTAGGAGGTGAGTTGCTGGCCTTGCGGCGGTTCATCAAGGAACTGCGGTGTAGACTCATCCATCACCGGCCACCAAGTTGTTCTAGGTGTTTTTGCGACTTTCCATTGGCCCTAGCATTGATCCAGGACAGCGGCTCGCGAAATTTTTCCGGTCGCTGACAGGTAGGACAGCCAGCCTCACGGCCGGGTCGGTCGATCCCCTGGATGATGGAGCCGCAGAACACCTTCGCCCTTCTCCGTGGACAGGAGAACGACACCGGCGGATTCAAGCGCCCTGCGCACCTGATCGCGTGTGGTTTCATACACTTCGAGCCCGCTTTCGGATTCGAGGCGTTTGAGCGCGGTCAGTGAGACCTGGGCCTTGTCAGCGAGCGTCTCCTGTGTCCATCCCAGCAACGCGCGTGCGGCCCGCGATTGGCGAGCGGTGATCATGCATGATCGCCTCCCACCGCCGCGGATGAACGCGCCAGAACTACGACTATATTAGTCGTCCTTGCCGCAAATACCACCTCTATCCTGCGCCGATCGACCTCTTAAGCCGCGGACTATTTGTGCAGTTGGCGGAACTGATTCGGTCGCCCGAATGCCAAATGGCCCCGACCGTTCTGGTCGGGGCCTGGCGGGGACCTCAGTCGCCCCGGCGTCCGTTGGGGCGGGACCAGATCAGCGAGTAACCTTCGCCGTCTTCGTCGTCGAAGAGGTTGGCGTAGATCGGGGCGTTGAAGCTGGGATCATCGAGCTTGAGGCCCAGATAGTCGCGGCCCTCGCCCGAACGCTTGGACCAGGCTGCGCCGATTTCCGCGCGGCCGACCACGACGCGGTGGCTGGGGGCGTTTTCGCCGGTGGCGCGCAGGTCGGGGATGATGCGCACGCCCTTGGCCTGGACGCTGAGGGTGATGATGTCGCCGGTGAACTCGTTCGAGCCGGTCTTCTTGAAGGTGCCGATGGTAGCCATGAGAAATCTCCATTCGTTCGTCTTCGAACCCGCACCATTGCGGCCTCGATGGCGATCGAGAGGCCGGAGACGACCGACGGCGCACAGCTTGCTGCCGCAGCGAAGCGTAGGACAGCGTAAAGCCGGCTTTCTTGTCTCGCGAGGAATGACGGCCCTGGCCGGCAGGGGAAGAAAGTTGGCGGAACACTGTTGCGGCATAGGCGGTCGAGGCACAGCCGATCTTCGGCCAGATCAGCCCATTACAGAGGCCGTTTGGAGCGGGCGCGAGCGATCAGATACGGGACGTGCGTGGTGACACCCCTTCAGCTTCAGACCGGCACGGCGGAACAACGCTGTGATTTCTCCCGCGCCAGGCATGTACGTGGGCAATCGAACGAAGCACGCTTCAGGCAGCGGCCCGGGCCACGATTGGTCGCATGCCGCCTCAATCGGGCAACCCCAGATCGTTCGGACAGTGCCGCAGACCATGCAGGGTCCAGCTTGATGCGACTGTGCAGCCTAATATTCCGCTCTCGTCCAGCAGGACGGCAATGACTTCGCCTCGCAGGTCGTCCAGTGAGCTGCTGGGGCGCTTCAGGCGCTCGTCAAATGCCCCGACGACGGCTTGGTGCCTGCCATGCTTGCCACCCGAACGAATGCCGTGCAGCCGACCGCGATCGCGCCGATCACCGAGAACAGC
Organism: Erythrobacter sp.; assembly: GCA_002695185.1. The sequence goes on along the minus strand of NZOF01000119.1, from coordinate 27,531 downwards.
TGCTGCCAGGCTTCGGATGGCATGGCGTGTTTTACGATGCCGTGGGTGGCGTGATAGCCGGCGATGACCGCCGGTGCGACGAAGACGAGTGCGATCAGGAGCCTTGCCCAGGTCGTTCGCGCCAGCATCAGGCCGAGCTGCCCAACGCCGAGCGTCAGGCCTGCCGCGAGCAGTCCGGCGAATATCGCGCCGAGCAAGCCGGCGCCGGATTGATAGGCCCATGCGCCGACGCTCATGCCGACAAAAAGGGGCAGCGCGAACACCGCAAACGTGAATAGCAACCAGCAGAAGAAGCCGATCGCCGCTATGGACAGCAAAATGCCAAGAATAATCATGGTGGTGGTCTCCCGTGAGAATTGGTCTGACGGTCGCGCCTCCACCACCACCGCGGCGCGTTTTGCACTATAGCGAAAGTCAGTCCCGAGCGGGAGCGGAAACCGTTACAGTTCCCGCTCCGCTTGAGCGGTTGGACGCGGTCAGACCGCGAAGGGATCGATTTCTGCGATGACTTCGGCATCGTGATCGAATTCGGTGGCCGGTACGACCGACAGGCTGCCGTCACCGGCGCGAAAAATGACGATGGCAACCATCAGGGTGGCGGCGAGGCTGAAGGCGAAAGCTTGCGCGTCGTTGAGGGACATCGGACCTGCTCCTGTTCGAAGCGGAGGCTCATCCCCCGCTGACAGGCGCCCGAAGTGACCGGGCAAGGGCTGCAATCACCGCACTGACGCAGACAGCGCGGCGGCACGCTTTGCGTAGTCCGACCCTTTACGGGTTGATGGCGTCAGGCCCTTGGCAGGGCCAAGGATCAGCGCATTTGAAGTGGGGGCTGTGTAGCTGCCGAACTGGGGCGACTGGGCTAAAGCTCAGCGTCCAAGTGAAAATTGCGCACCTCGCATCTGTGACAAGCCTTGACGTCGCCCACCTTCGAAGGCTTGTTGCCAGTATGTTCGAACCCTTCAATGCCATTCAGCTTCGCGTTTCGATCGACGACATTGACCCTCCGGTCTGGAGGCGTCTGATCGTCCCAATTCACTGGAACCTTGAGCAACTCCACCTGACAATCCAGGCGGCGTTCAACTGGTGGAATTACCATCTGCACGAGTTCCAGATCGGTGGCCTGCGTTTTGGCGATGCCGCCGCTGCCTACGAGGGGTCCTGCGGAGACGACCCGCAGGTCTTTGAGCAGGCCGACGTGCGCTTGCGGGACTTCACGAGAGCAGGAGCCAGCTTCAACTATCTCTATGATTTTGGCGACAGTTGGTCGCACACCGTCGAATTGGAACAGTGGCTTTCCCTCGATGTTGCGCCGAAGAAGGCCCGATGCGTGGATGGCGCGCGTGCTCGCCCTCCGGAAGATGTCGGCGGCATACCCGGCTATGAACGGTTTCTCGAAATCATGGCGGACCCCGGCGACCCAGAGCATCGCGAAACCAAGCAGTGGTGCGGCGGGCATTTCGATCCTGATTGGTTCGACCTTGCGATCGTCGACAAGGATGTAGGCAACGCGCTGAAACCCAATGTGAAGCGACGCTTGCACCAGCCAAAACCCCGAAAGGATTAGTATCGTCGGCGGCGCTTACGCGCCGCCTGAGCCGAACCGATAGACCGGAATTCCGAGCTTACGGGCCTTGTCGGCAAGATTGTCCTGAATGCCCGTGCCAGGAAAGATGATGACACCGATCGGCATGACGGCGAGCATTTGATCGTTGCGCTTGAACGGTGCGGCCTTCGCATGCCTGGTCCAGTCCGGCTTGAACGCAACCTGCGGCACCTTGCGGGTATCAGCCCAGCGCGAAGCAATCTTCTCGGCGCCTTTGGGAGTGCCGCCGTGCATCAGCACCATGTCGGGATGCTTGGCCCGAATCTGGTCGAGCTTTGCCCATATCAGCTGATGGTCCGTACTCTCACCGCCGGAAAATGCGATCTTCGGCCCGGCGGGGAGAAGCACTTCGGTCTCGGCGCGCCGTTTGGCATTGAGGAAATCCCGGCTGTCGATCATGGCGGAGGTCAGGTTGCGATGGTTGACCATGGAGCCGGAGTGCGGCTTCCAGCTTGATCGGGTTTGCCGTTCAAAATGTTCAGCGGCCTGGTCACGCATCAATTCGAAGGCATCGCGCCGTTCGAGGAGGCTCTGTCCCTGAGCGGTCAGGCGTTCCAGTTCGACCGACTTCACCTCGCTGCCGTCCTGCTCGTTCTGGAGACGGCGTTGGCCCACCTCATTGTCATCGAGTTCGCGTTCGATCCGTTGGCAGGCGCGATGGAAGAGATTCACGGTCGACCACAGGAGGTCGTCGAGGTCGGGTTCGAGGCGCGTGTCCTCCAGACTGGAAATCAGGGCGTCGAAGATGTCCGCGACGGCACCGGCCACACGATTGCCTTCGGGCAGCGGGCGGGGATCGGGTTCGTCCTCGAAGGGGCGATAGCCATAGAGCTGGAGTTCCTGCAAAACATGGTCGGTTGGGGAGGAATTGTGATACGGTTCAAAATCGTCGTGCTCGTCCATCGGATGCTCCATCGATTGGACCGCGCCCTCGCGGCCTTCATGGCGATGAAGCCCACGAACGGGCTGGTCCTGCACCCGTAAGGGCCGGAGCGAACGCGGAGGATGGCAAAGGCCGGCTATTTTGTTTCGCGATGGAAAGGCGCGGCCCGCGCGCCGCCGGAAAATAGCTGGCCGCCGCCATTGCTGGACCAGAACGCTTGTGGGCCTATCGCCCTCTCGAAGGCCGGGCGCGGCCTCTGTCGATGGTGAGACCTGTCGTGAAGGCTACGCATGCACCGGACCGCGTGATTTCCCCATGCCGTCGGTCAAGCCGCAGAACTCAGGAAACGAGCAATATCCTGCGGGGCAAATTGGCCCCGGATTCTTGCCCGCAGCGCGTCGAGACCGTGCGCGCGCAGATCCTCGTTGAAATCCCCGAGTGCTGGCGACAGCTCGATCGCCTCGATCCCGATCGCGTTGGCTCGTTCGACCAGGCTATCACGCGCCCAGTCACCTGCCGGGTCATTGTCGCGGATGATGTAGAGGCAGCGCAACGCTTCCGGGAACGCGATCGCAGCGAGGTGCGCTGCCGAAAGGGCTGCCGCCATGGCCATGTCAGGTGCGGCTTCGCGAACGGACAACACACTTTCGATGCCTTCACCGGCGGCCATGACTTCGCCGGGTACGCCAAAGCGAACCGCATGGCCGAGCAGCTCTCCCATCGCCTTGCGCGGTGTATCGATGGGCGCCTTGTCCTTGCCATCGGGTGCAAGCCATGTGCGATGAACCCCGGTGATCTGGCCATTGAGATCGGTGACGGCGGCGATCATCGCTGGCCAGGTCTGGGTGATCTCATCGGTCTCTGGCCGATAGTAGCATCGGGGATGGAAGCGCAGGCTTGCAGGTCCCGGAAGATCTGCAATGCCGCGCCGACGCAAGTAGGTGCCGGCCACTGAGCTGCCGATTGGCTGCGACATGGCAAAGAGCCGTTTTGCGGCTTCAGCCGAGCCAGACGCAGCGCGCGGCAACTGGTGCCGCAACGGCGCGGGTTCAGAATGTGGCAGGCTCAGAAATGCGCGTGCTTCCTCGGCAACATCAGCAAAATCGGCCAGCCCCCGCGCCATTCGAATCAGGTCGAGCAAATCGCCGTGGTCGCCGGTCGCAGCATCCTGCCATTTCCCCGCGGGTCCTTTGGGGGAGTCATTGAGCCGGACGAAGAGGGAGCGTCCCGGCGTGTTATTCGCATCGCCAACCAGCCAATAGTTGCCGTTTTTCCGGCCAGCATTGAGGTAACGGCGGCACACCGCCTCGGCTTGGCGGCCAAGACGATGAGCAAGGTCGCCTGCATCCATCCGCGCCATCAGGCTGCCTCCCGCTCGGACATGCGCGAGACCGGATAGGTTTCGAGCAAGCGGGCGAGAATGGCGACGCCGGCGCCGCCGATAGGGACGAAGAAGCGGAGCTTCCAGGAGATGATCTCCGTGAACAGTCCGTAAGCGCGCAGGCGTTCACGCATCGCATCGGTAAAGCCGGTCAACTCGATGCGGTTCGCGCCCATGACCCTGGTGCGCCGCAATTGCAGACCTTCGGCGAGATCGATGATCGTCTGCCCATCAAGAAGGGCTGCGTAGGCAGCATCGGCAGTCAGGTCGAGTGCGCCGACGTTGTTTGCATTCGCCGCCCATGCCGAGGAAACACGACGGCCAATGATACGCTCGCCGTCATCGGTCTGAAGCCGATAGACCCGCGTCGATTCGTCGGGCAGCCGTTTCCACACCGGCAGGAGCAGGCCGGCAACGATGTGGATCGTGCTGTCCGTGAAGGTCGGCACATCGGCCAGTTCATGCTGCCAGGCATGAGCGAAGGCATCGCGGTCGACCTCCTCCCAGTGGCTGTCGGCCATCGCGGCGAGCGAGGCGTGATGGCGTTCCATGGGACGGATCAGGCGGACGCGGCGCTCGATTTCACCATCGTCGAGCATCAACGATGGCGCCGGGACCTGAACGGCGGCGCGGCCGGACTTGGTGTTCACCAGCAATCGCCCATGATCATTTTCCACCCACGCCAGCGCATCACCAAGCGACATGGGTCGATTGCGTTCGCGTTGGGTAATGGTCAGCAGGCGCGTTTGCGCACCGGTTGCGGGATGGGTGTAGATGCTCACCCGATCTGTGACCATGAAGCTCTCAGCGGTCAGCGTCTCGAGTCCCAGATCATAGGTGCCGCTGGCGATGGCACCGGCGACCTTGGTGTCGAGCAATTGCTCGAATGCGGTGAAAAGGATGCCCTGCAACTCGATGGTCAGGGCCAGAAGCCGGTTGAGGAAGGTCGTGATCGGCGGCAATTCGTCCTTGATCCCGTTGGTGTCCGTCAGCTTCAGACCCGTGGCGTGCTCAAAGCGTTCAAGCGAACACCCCTCGATCTTCCCACGGACCAAGAGCAGATAGAGCTGGCGCAGTGCTGCACGGGCATAGGGGCTTTCGAGATTGTCCTCGGGTCGGAACAGGCCCTGACCACCCGTCTGCCGTTGGCCTCGCGTGATGGCACCGAGCGTGTCGAGCCTGCGCGCGATCGTGCTGAGGAACCGCTTCTCGGCTTTTACGTCTGTTGCGATCGGGCGGAAAAGCGGTGGCTGGGCCTGATTGGTACGATTGGTGCGGCCGAGGCCCTGGATCGCGGCGTCAGCTTTCCAGCCCGGTTCGAGGAGATAGTGAACGCGCAGGCGCTGGTTTCGAGCGGACAGGTCGGCATGATAGCTTCGCCCTGTGCCACCGGCGTCCGAGAACACGAGGATGCGCTTGAGGTCATCCATGAAAGCCGCCGTCTCCACCAGATTGGCGCTGGCTGCCCGGTTTTCGACCGCGAAGCGCTCACCCTTGCGCACGATTCGCCGCGACCGGCCGGTGACTTCTGCGACCATCTCCGTGCCGAACCGCTGGACAATCTGGTCGAGCGCTCCGGGAACGGGCGACAGGGACGCAAGCCGCTCGATGAGATCGTCGCGGCTCGCTACCGCCTCACGGCATTCGACCGGTTGGCCATCCCGAACGACGGGACGGGACGCAAGGTTTCCCTCGCTGTCGGTGTAGGGCTCGTAGAGCTGCACCGGGAAGGAGTGCTGCAAATAGGACAGAACATATTCGCGCGGCGTGATGTCCACGCGGACGTCGCACCATTCCTCAGTCGGTATGTCGGCTAGACGCCGTTCCATGAGGGCTTCGCCGGTCGAGACGATCTGGATCACGGCGGAGTGACCGGCTTCAAGATCACGTTCGATGGATCGGATCAGGGTGGGCGTCTTCATGGAAGTCAGCAGGTGGCCGAAGAAGCGCTGTTTCACTGACTCGAATGCGCTGCGTGCCGCCGATTTGGCCTGGCGATTGAGAGTGCCATCGCTACCGGTGATATTCGCGGCTTCCATCGCTGCATCCAAATGGTTGTGGATGATCGCGAAGGCGCCAGCATAGGCGTCATAAATCCGGCGCTGATCGTCGGTCAGTTGATGTTCGACCATTTCATATTCGACGCCGTCGTAGGAAAGTGAGCGGGCGGTATAAAGTCCGAGCGAGCGCAAATCGCGCGCCAGCACTTCCATGGCTGCAACTCCGCCGTCCTCGATTGCCTCGACGAATTCGGCGCGGGTCGCGAACGGGAAATCCTCGCCGCCCCACAGACCGAGGCGCTGAGCATATGCGAGGTTGTGAACACTGGTGGCGCCGGTTGCGGAGACATAGACGACACGGGCATTGGGCAGCGCATGCTGGAGGCGCAGGCCTGCACGCCCCTGTTGGGAAGGAGCGACGTCACCGCGTTCTCCTTTACCGCCACCGGCATTCTGCATGGCATGGCTCTCGTCGAATATGATCACGCCGTCGAAATCGGCACCTAGCCAATCCACGATTTGCCGGACCCGCGAAACCTTGTCTCCGCGTTCGTCGGAGCGCAGCGTGGCATAGGTTGCAAACAGGATGCCTTCCGACAAACTGATCGGCTTGCCCTGCGCGAAGCGGGACAGAGGAGTGACGAGGAGGCGTTCCATGCCGAGCGCCGACCAGTCGCGCTGCGCATCCTCGATCAGCTTGTCGGACTTGCTGATCCATACCGCCTTTCGTCGGCCCTGTAGCCAGTTGTCGAGAATGATCCCGGCTGATTGACGCCCTTTGCCCGCGCCGGTCCCGTCGCCAAGCATGAAGGCCCGACGGAAACGGACCGTGGCCGGCGCACCTTCAGGCGCGGCCTGCACGAGGTCAAAGGTCTCATCGACGGTCCACGATCCGGCGAGGTAATCGCTGTGTGCCTCGCCAGCGTAGATCACGGTTTCCAGCTGCGCATCAGACAGCAGAGTATGGATGTTGACCGGCAAACGCGGACGATAGCTCGGCTTGGGAGGCGCGACTGATGCCATCGCGGCGGACTGCACCAGCTTGGTCGGATGGGGCTGCGAGCCGGGGATGCAGATCGATTGAAGCGCGTAGCCTTCATAGAGGCCGTCGCTCATTCGCGTATCTTCGGGCGGGCTCCAGTCGACGGTTTCATAGGCAAGGTCGCGGCTTTCGGGGTCGGCCACGATGCTGCCACTGGGACTTTTGGACGTCGTTCGAGCGAGATAGCCGCGCACCGACTTGGGAATCACAGTAATCTGCGCTCTCGTTTCCGGCAGCGTGACAGGAAGTCGCGGCGGAACCTGCGCTTCGATCCACTCCAGCAGCTTTGCCACATCCGGAGCGCTTCCCGGCGATGGCGGAAACATGCTTGGATCGTTTGCCGGCAACTTGTCGATGACGGTCAGGCGCGTCGGAAAAGTCGTGCCGTGGCGGGCATAGAGCGCGCCTGCAATCGGGCAGCTGAACACGACGCGCGCGCGCGCCTGCAAGCTGACAAAAGCTTCTCGACAGTCGGAAGTGTCCGGCCCGACATTGGCACCAGTGATGGTGACGAGCCTGCCGCCCGGCGCCAATCGGCGCAGCGCGGACGAAATGTGACGAAAGCCCGCGTCCTGCACGCGTCCGGAAACATGGGCCATGGCCGAAAACGGCGGGTTCATCAGCACGACGGAGGGGGCGAATGCCGGATCGAGATGATCATCGATCTGCGCGGCATCGAAGCTTGTGACAGCCGTGTCCGGGAACAGCATGGCGAGGAGGCCGGCCCGGGTTTCCGCTAACTCGTTGAGGGTGAGTGAGCCGCCGGCCAACTGCGCGAGAATGGCCAATAGGCCCGTGCCCGCCGACGGCTCAAGCACGCGGTCGCCGGGGCGGATTTCCGCTGCGGTCAGCGCGGCGAGGCCAAGCGGGACTGGCGTCGAGAACTGCTGAAGCGCCTGGCTTTCCTCGGAGCGGCGGGTGTGGGTGGGAAACAGGCCCAGGATCTTGGTCAGGGCAGCCAGACGAGTTGCGGGCGTCGCGGCTTTGCGAAACAGCGCCGTACCGTATTTTCGCAGGAACAGCACCTTGGCGGTCTCGCAGGCTTCGTAGGCTTGCTTCCAGTTCCACGCACCCGTTGCATCTGAGGCACCGAAAGCGGTTTCCATGGCTTGCCGCAACTGGGCGGCGCTAATCGGATGGCCCTGTTCCAGCCAAGGAAGCAGTAGTTCGCCTGCCGCGAGAATGTTGGCGGCAGGGTCGTGCGAAAGTGTCGTCGCCGGATCGGCAACGGCTGACAGGATGTTCATGGGGTGAGACCTCAACGAGAGCGGGAAGGAACGAGCCCCGCGCGACGCTCTCTCTCAGCCGCGCTGACCTCGTCCCGTCCCGGCGAACCTCTCCCTCTCCCCAGCATCGGCGCGTGAAGTATCGTTGGGCGCCTGCCTATGCGGGGGGCTGCATCGCGTCAGCCGAACCGGCGGCCGGTTTCCGCAAATGTGTAGGCGTTGGCGGCGATCGCCTCGTCGATGCGTTCATCGGACGACTGATATTCGTAATCGCGCTCCAACTGCCGGTAGAGCCAGCGAGCCAGATCTCGTAGAGCTTCGACGATGATTTCTTCGGCGTCGGACGTCATGTCCTGACCGAACGGACTCTCGCGTTCGACCGCGATTTCCATGCAATACTCGTGATAATAATGACCGCGGTGACGGGCTTGCGCATGAAGCTGGTAGAAGTTGCGTCCCTGCACAGCCTGCAAGCCGTCGGCGAGGTGGTGGAGCGCCGTATCCTGAGGGGCATATGCGCGGATCTTTGCCGGTGCGCCGCGCGCATAGGCGTAGCGCCCCTCGAAGCAGGCACCGTCGCCCTGACTCCAAAAGCCTCGGAAATAGATGCACGGCTCCTGCCGCGATCCGCCGCCCAGGAGACGAATGGCGCGGGTTTTGAACGTGACCCCCAAAATGGCGCAGACCTGCTCGAAGTCAGTGTAGACGGCGTCGTACCAGTCATGGTCGAACCCGCCCTCGCGAAACCAGGCCCGGGCCTTGTCCTTCGCCGTCTCGTCCAATTCTGCCAGCTGGTAGACGGTGGTTTCGATAATCTCAGGCATCGCCGTCGCCCCCATCAAGGACCGACGCGAGCCATCCGTCGGTGTAGGTCCAGGCGATGGTTTCAAGGGCCGCCAGATCAAGGACGTGAGCGCCTCCGCCGAAACCATCCAGACGCGGCTTCGAGCATGTGTTGGCGTATTGGAAGCCCCACCTGCCAGTGAGCTGGAACTGTCCGGCACAGCGCAGCACGAATTGAATGACGCGCTCCGGGTCTCCGGTCACATCATCGCGAATCCATAGTGCGGTGCCGCCATGCTCGGGCTGGATCGAGAGGAGAAAGCCCTCCGATGGTGGTTCCTCCGAGGCGCCCTCCTCGGAAAGGGCGTTGTACAGAGCGAGTGCGCGGGCGGCATTTACAGGCGTGCCGACGTCGAGCAGGCACGAGAAATGGGTGAAATAGTCGGCCATTTGAAGCCTCCGGATAAAAATACCCGGCGCTCGCGCGGACGCTGCCGCACAGTGATGACCGGGCTGAGGTGGGAAAGAATTGTGGAAGTGGGGTCAGTACCCAAATTGCCATGACGGCCAGTCTTGGCCGTCGTCGTCGGCAGCGAGGGCCGACGGCAGCAGGTCTGCGTCCCCCTCGACGAGGATCGGATCACGAACCGGCGTTTCGTCGATGACTGTGACGCAGGTGACGATGCCGTCTTCGACTTCGACGTGGACGGGCACGAGGAACTGGAAGACCACGTGGCCTGTGGGCATGGGCAAATCGGTCATGGCGCATTCCCTTCGAGAGGGGCGCGGAGGGCAGACTTTCCACCCTCCGCGCATGGCGATCATTCGGCAGCGATGGCGGGGAGTTCTTCGTCCGCGCTTTCCTCGGGCTCCTCATCGTCGCCGTCATCGGTGAGGAATGCCGGCAGCGCCGCTTCCCCCTCATCCTGATCGACAAGATCGGCGCCGGAGATGCCATCCGGGTCGGCAAGCCGCAGTGGCTCCGGCAACCAGCCAGAATCCGCGAGCAGGCGTTCGGCCTCCTTCGCCATGTCGCCCTTCTTCATATGGTCGATGAGCTGGGCTGCGCGTTCACCAGCGCCCTCGCGCACGGCCTCGATGATGCGGGACTTGGTCACACGGCCGAGGTAGTTGCCGACGGTCGGTCGCCATCCGACCTGCACCATATCCAGGCCGGTTTCCCGCGCGAGGCGGTCGGCCTGGTCAAAGCGTAATTGCAGACCGTACTCGCTGACGCCCGAACCGCTGTAGGGATTGGGCCGCTCGTAAAGCGCGTTGACGCCATAGCTCACGCAGTGAGCGAGGAGCGCCAGACGGTTCTCCTCGTCGAGCCCGGTCAGCCAGTCCCACAGCGCGGTGTCATCGGCGGGGATGCGGCTTTTCCATTGCTCGTTGCGTTCGTCGACCGACTTGACCGACAGGCTGTTGCCCAGTTCCTCGGCCTGGGCCGGGAAGAAGATGTGTCGGACCTGTGCATCGAGAACGCCGCTCATCGAGCGGTGGTGGAAGGCATCCGAGACGAGCTTGTGAAGCAATGCCGTCATCGCGATCCGCGGATTCTGGGCGACCGCATCGCGCAACGCGAGTGTGCGGTGGGCGGTCAGCTCGGTCACCAGGCGTTCGGGCAGCGGCTTGATGCCGTCTTCCTCTTCTTCCTCAGCGGGGACAGGCTGGCCGCCCACGGTGACGACGACAGGCCGGATAGCCTGGGCCAGTGTCGGTTCGCTGTGCCTGGTCTCACCGGTCCCGTCGTCATCTTGGTCGGATGCGATCGGTGCCTCATCTTCAGGGCGGACATAACCGCGATCAGCGATCAGCGATCCGTCAGAGTCGATGGTGACGAACACGCCAGCGTTGGCGATCTCGGCGGGGTCATAGCGCATGGGCCGGTTGTCGAGTGCCTCCAGGGCCGCCTCGATTTCACCGAGCCGCTGATCGACTTCATCGGGCAGCTCATCAGCGTCTTCATACTGGTCGGTCAGGCGATCGAGTTCGGCCTGCAATCCGGCGCGCGTGGCTTGCTCCTCCTCGGTCATGTCGAGCGGCGTGCCGATGAGCTCACGCATTGCGTGCGTGACGCCGTAGGGGATGCTGAGGCTTGACTCGACCCACTTCCATCCCTCCGTGGCGATCCGGTCGGCCTCGACGCGAAGCTTTTCGGCAACAAGCCGGTCGAGCAGGCCTACATCCTGGAACCAGCCGCCATCATCGGACTGGAACAGATCGCGCAGCACGATGCCGCCGGCCGCTTCATAGGTTTCGAGCCCAACAAAAAGCGCACGCTTGTCCGAGGCCCGGACGGTGGTTTCGGTGAGCATCCGCCGGATCTGCCAGGGTTCCTTCTGCCAGCTGTCGCGGACCGCGTCCCAGACCTGCTCCTGGCGCGCGTGGTCTTCCGAGACGGTGAAGGCCATCAGCTGCTCTAGGGTCATGCCGTCCTCGGCGTAGACCTCGAGCAAACTGGGCGCGGCGGCCGCAAGGCGCAGGCGCTGCTTCACGACATTGACGCCGACGAAGAAGGCCGCAGCGATGGCTTCTTCGGTCATGCCCTTGTCCCGCAAGGCCTGGAAGGCGCGGAACTGGTCGAGGGGGTGGAGCGGTGCGCGCTCGATGTTTTCGACCAGCGAGACTTCATCGATGAGAATATCGCTGGCAGCATTCCCAACGACGCAGGGCACCGGCGTGGTGCGGGCGAGGCGCTTCTGCTTGGCGAGGAGTTCGAGCGCACGGTAGCGGCGCCCGCCGGCGGGCACTTCGAACATACCGGTTTCGACGCCGTCGGCGTCCATCACCGGCCAGACGTGCAGTGACTGGATGAGACCGCGCCGGGCGATGGATTCGGCCAGTTCCTCGACCGACACTCCGGCCTTTACGCGTCGGACGTTGGACTGGCTGAGCACCAGCTTGTTGAAGGGGATGTCGCGCGACGACGACAGGGTGATCTTCTGGGCAGCAGTTGCCATGGTGTTTACTCCGCGACGGGCTGCCGAGAGCCTCTCTCTCGACGCCTCAACCCGTCACGAAGCGAAGCGCCGCCCTCTTCCTCTGAAGGGGCAGCGCAACGCAGGTAAACCGGCACCTGTCCGCCGGAATCAGTGGACCCGATCGAGCAGTTTCTTGGCCTTGCCCTCCATGTCGAGGCGGGCATCCTGGTGGGACTTGTCGCGAGCCAGCGCGGTGATGCCCTGTACGAAATCAAAGATCGATTCGGGTGGGCGACCTTCTTCGGCAAGCACGGTTTCGATGATCTTGCCCGTCTCGGCCTTCGAAAATCCGCGCTTGCGCAGGAAGTCGCTGCGATCTTCATCGGTGCGGGCAACGATGCGCTCGCGGGCGGCCTTGATGCCGTTGACGAAGGGCAAGGGTGAGGAGTTGGCAAAGCCTTCGAGGGCCGGGGCTGCCTCATGGGCGAACCGGTTTGCGGCATACTTGCTGTGCCGGATGGTGATTTCCTCGAAATCCTCGACGCCCCAGAGGTTCCGGTTCTGGCAGACCGCGCGCAGGTAAAAACTCGCCATGCCCAGCGTCTTGGCGCCGACCTCGGAGTTCCAGCAGTAGAAACCCCGGAAGTAGAGGTCCGGCGATCCATCGGACAGTCGCCCGGCCTCGATCGGGTTGAGGTCATCGACCAGGAACAGGAACACGTCACGGTCCGAGGCATAGAGGGTGGTTGTATCGCGGGTGATGTCGACACGCGGATTGTAGATGCCGGTGGACCAGTCGAGCACACCAGGGACTTTCCATCGGGTATCGCCCGTACCGTTGCCGGCGATCTTCTGCACGGCCTCGACGAGTTCATGGTCGTAGATCCGGCCATAATCAGGCCCCGTCACCGCGCGCAGTTCCACTCGGCCGTTGTCGGTCTCCAGCGTCTTGATCTGCTCGGCCCGATGCGACGTCAGCCCGTATTGCAGGTTGATTGCCGCGAGTGGTGCCGGAAGTTGGCGCAGGTAGGCAGCGGGTGCCCCTACCTGGCTCGCCAGTTGGCCGAAGCTCCAGTGGGTCGGGGCGACGGGCGCGTCGGCGCCGGGGAGGATCAGCGACAGGCGTTCGGGATCGTTGCGGTTCGCCTCGACATGAATGAGGGCCGTTTCCACAACACGGGTCCGGCTGCGCTCGGAACGGCCGCGGACCGAGCGGGCCAGATCGCCCAGCGAGAGATGCCGTTCATCGTCGGGCCGCGAAAACCACTCCGACGATACGCGACCCACGCGCTCTCCGCGCGAGACATCGACCTTGTAGCCGCCGCTTGCGTCGCGGCGGGCATCGAGAACCTGCATGTTCATGGGAAAACCTCCATGACGGGCGCCGGAAGCCTCTCTCCCCGCATTTCTCCGTCACGGAAATCCTTGCCCCTCTCTCACTCTTAGACGGGGCGTTGCGGGGTGCCCCCGCAGAAGGGGTCGGCCGAGACCTTGGCTCGGACGCAGGGGAAGACATTCCCCATTTCGAAACTTGCGACATCACCAGCCCCCGGCGTAGTGTCACAAGATGAACGCAGTAGAGATTGAACAAGCCATTTCCGATTTGGCCGCGCAGCCTTTTGAACGCGCGGAATTTCCGTTCGCCTTCCTTGAAGCCTTCGGAAACAAGGCGACCACGATCAAGAAGCTGCGTCAGGGTGCCTCCAATGCGTCCGACGTTTCAGGCGGCGTGCTTCAGCGCAGCAATATCCATATCGCCACCTGCGATGCCGGGGCGGTCGACAACACCCTCAAGGCGCTGCGCGAGAGCCCGAAGACCGCGGCGGCCAAGGCCAAGTTCATTCTTGCGACCGATGGCGAGCAGTTCCAGGCCGAGGATCTCGCCAGCGGCGAGATCGTCTCTTGCGCCTACGTGGATTTTCCCGACCACTTCGGCGTGTTCCTTCCCCTTGCCGGCATTACCACCGTCAAGCAAATCCGTGAGAGCACGTTCGACATCCGGGCGACGAGCCGGCTCAACAAGCTCTATGTCGAGCTCTTGAAAGACAATCCGCAGTGGGCGAGCGCCGAGCGGCGGCCCGACATGAACCACTTCATGGCCCGGCTGATTTTCTGCTTTTTTGCCGAGGATACCGACATCTTTCACGGCGAGGGCCTGTTCACCAGGACGGTCGAGCAGATCAGCGCGCGGGATTCGTCCGACACGCATCATGTGATCAGCGAAATCTTCCGCGCGATGGATACCAAGCTGGCCGATCGCGCGAACGCCAACATCCCGCGCTATGCCAATGGCTTTCCCTATGTGAACGGCCAGCTGTTTTCCGGCAGCACCGAGACGCCCCAGTTCAGCCGGATTGCGCGGTCGTATCTGGTGCACATCGGCAACCTCAACTGGAAGAAGATCAACCCCGACATCTTCGGCAGCATGATCCAGGCGGTGGCCGACGACGAGGAGCGCGGCGCGCTCGGCATGCATTACACCAGCGTGCCGAACATCCTGAAGGTGCTGAACCCGCTGTTCCTCGGCGATCTGCGCGAGAAGCTGGCGGAGGCTGGCGACAATTCCCGCAAGCTGCTCAACCTGCGTCAGCGCATGGCCAAGATCAGGGTGTTCGACCCGGCCTGCGGATCGGGCAATTTCCTCGTCATCGCCTACAAGCAGATGCGGGAGATCGAAGCCGAGATCAACAAACTGCGGGGCGAGCCCGACCGGCGCAGCGACATCCCGCTGACCAACTTCCGGGGCATCGAACTGCGTGATTTCCCGGCCGAGATCGCCCGCCTCGCGCTGATCATTGCCGAATTTCAGTGCGATGTGAATTATCGCGGCCAGAAGGAGGCATTGGCTGAGTTCCTCCCCTTGGACAGCCAGAACTGGATCACATGCGGCAATGCGCTGGAATATGACTGGCTGAAGCTGTGTCCCCCAACCGGAACTAGCGTGAAGCTCCAGGCTGACGATCTATTCAAGACTGATCTTCAGCAGGCTGAAATCGACTTCGAAAACGAAGGTGGCGAGACCTACATCTGCGGGAACCCTCCCTATCTCGGATCAACGTGGCAATCGGCAGCTCAAAAATCCGAACTTGAGACAATTTTTGGCCACCGGACGAATAGCTGGAAATCTCTGGACTATGTCTCAGGATGGTTCATGAAAGCGGCTGATTACGGGACCAGTACCAATGCTGCGGCCGCGTTCGTTTCCACCAACAGCGTCTGCCAGGGGCAACAAGTCCCGATCCTTTGGCCTCTTATCTTCGCCACAGGTCACGAAATTACCTTCGCCCACACGAATTTCAAATGGGCTAACCTGGCAAGCTACAACGCCGGGGTGACGGTCGTAATCGTCGGCATCTCGAAACATGCTGGCAAAGTGCGCCGCATTTACTCGATTGCCGACGGCGATCAGGCAACCGCCCGTGAGGGCGAGAACATCAACCCTTACTTGATTTTTG
The DNA here is from genome assembly GCA_002695185.1 of Erythrobacter sp. The sequence goes on along the minus strand of NZOF01000119.1, from coordinate 12,234 downwards.
GCCCGAATGTGATTGCCCAGAAGGCGAGCAAACCGCTCAATGGCGTCAAGGACATGACTTTCGGTAGCAAGCCAGTTGATGGCGGAAACTTGTTACTCTCCAAGGACGAGGTCAGATCTCTGAATCTCACTTCCCAGGAAGCAGCCAAGTTTGTCCGTCCAATTTTCGGCTCAGACGAGTTTATCAGCGGCAGACTGAAGTTTTGCCTTTGGATTGATGACGCTGACGCACGAGAGGCAGAACGTCATCAGACGATCGGACCAAGGCTGGCGGCCGTGAAGGAGATGCGGCTGCAAAGTACAAAGCAGGCCACGCGTATCGGAGCACAGTGGCCACACCGGTTCGATGAACGCCGCCAAACTGGGAATGAAACTGTAATCGCAGTGGCGGCAATCAGCTCAGAAAACCGCGAATACTTACCATGTGGCTTGCTGCCCCGAGGCTCCATCATCACCAACAAGTGCTTCGCACTCTTCGACGCGCCACTCTGGAATATGGCGCTTATCGCATCGCGCCTTCACTGGGTCTGGATCGGCACCGTTTGCGTGCGCATGCGTACCGATTTCTCCTATTCGAACACGCTTGGTTGGAACACCTTTCCCGTTCCCAAGCTGACAGAGCAAAACAAGGCCGATCTCACCCGCTGCGCCGAGGATATCCTGCTGGCGCGCGAGGCGCATTTCCCGGCGACCATCGCAGACCTCTATGATCCCGAAAAGATGCCGGAAAATCTCCGCCATGCCCACGAGCGCAACGACGAGGTGCTGGAGCGCATCTACATCGGCCGCCGCTTCAAGAACGACACCGAGCGCCTGGAAAAGTTGTTCGAACTCTACACCCGGATGACCAGCGCGAAGGCGGCGTGATGGGCAATAGAAGTTTCTGATATTGCCAGATCAGTATGTCAGAAACTGCCCGGCTTTCTGACATTGGTCTGCTTTTCGATTTCTTGACTTCGGCAGCTCACCGCCGCACAATCTCATTTGAGATACAGGGGTGCTTGGAATGGCCGGCAGCAGCATGATTCACGTCCGGGTCGACGATGACCTGAAGGCGCGGGCCACCGAGGCTCTGAATGCCATGGGACTGTCCGTTTCCGATGCTGTGCGACTGTTGCTGCATCGCATCGCGACCGACCAGGCATTCCCTCTGGAACTCAAAGTGCCCAATGCCGAAACCCGGGCCGCCCTTGCCGAAGCGGAAGAAATCATCCGCCGGAAACAGGCGGCCGCCGCTGCGACAGATGCGAAAGCCGAATAGCCCATGACCACCCCGCAACCCTCGACCGGCGACAAGATCATTCCCGCGGTTTCGTTCAGGACCGCCCACACCGGCGCTTCGGCGAAATCGGACGAGTTGGGCATGCGCCCCATGCAGGCGCGGGCCTATGAGAAGCGCGGTGAACAATACCTTCTGATTAAATCGCCGCCAGCCTCGGGCAAGAGCCGCGCACTGATGTTCGTGGCGCTCGATAAGCTGATGAACCAGGGCGTGCGGCAGGCGATTATCTGCGTGCCCGAACGCTCGATCGGCGCGAGCTTCGGCAGCGAGCCACTGAGCAAGTACGGCTTCTACGCCGACTGGGTGGTCGCCCCGCAATGGAACCTGTGCAACACGCCCGGCGCCGATGACCCAAAGGTCGCCAAGTCCAAGGTGAAGGCGGTCGGCGAATTCCTCGCCAGCGATGCCAAGGTGCTGGTCTGCACCCACGCAACCTTCCGCTTTGCCTTCGATGAACTGGGCGTCGAGGCGTTCGACAATCGCCTGGTCGCCATCGACGAGTTCCATCACGTTTCCGCCGATGCCGGCAACCGGCTCGGCGCCCAGCTCGCCCAGCTGATCGGACGTGACAAGGCCCACATCGTGGCGATGACCGGCAGCTATTTCCGGGGCGATGCGATTCCCGTGCTGGCGCCGGAGGACGAGACCAAGTTCGAGACCGTCACCTACACCTATTACGAGCAACTCAACGGGTACGAACACCTGAAGGTGCTCGACATCGGCTACAGCTTCTACACCGGCCCCTACACCGAGAAGATTTCGGCGCTGCTTGACCCGACGGTGAAGACCATCGTCCACATTCCCTCGGTCAATTCGAAGGAAAGCCTCAAGGACAAGCACCGCGAGGCCGAGGACATCATGAACCATCTCGGCGATTGGCAGGGCGTCGATCCCGAGACAGGTTTCCACCTGATCCGCACGGCGGCGGGCAATGTCATCAAGGTGGACGATCTCGTCGATGACGATACCGCCAAGCGGGACCGGGTGGTTTCGGCGCTCAAATCGCCCAAGGGGCGCGACGACCGCGATTTCGTCGACGTGATCATCGCGCTAGGCATGGCGAAAGAAGGCTTCGACTGGATCTGGTGCGAACATGCGCTGACGGTGGGCTATCGCTCGAGCCTAACCGAGATCATCCAGATCATCGGCCGCGCCACCCGCGATGCGCCGGGCAAGGCCCGCGCCCGCTTCACCAACCTGATCGCGGAGCCGGCGGCGGACGACCCGCTCGTGGTCGATGCAATTAACGACTACCTGAAGGCGATCGCCGCGAGCCTGCTGATGGAACAGGTACTGGCACCGCGGTTCGATTTCACGCCCAAGGATGCCGGCCCCAAGCTAGGGTTCGATTATGGCGAGGACGGCTACAGGGAAGGCGAGCTCAACGTCGGGGTCAACGCCCAAGGGCAGATGCATTTTGAGATCAAGGGCCTGAAGCTGCCGACCAGCATCGAGGCCACGCGTATCTGCCGCGAAGACCTGAACGAGGTGATTGCCAGCTTTGTGCAGGACAAGGCGGTGCTGGAGCGCGGCATGTTCGATCCGGAGGTCGTGCCGGAGGAACTGACTCAGCTCAAGATGGGCAAGATCATCCGCGAAAAGTACCCTGAACTCAGCGAAGAGGATCAGGAAGCAGTGCGCCAGCATGCAGTCGCGGCGATGACGCTGACCCAGCAGGCGAAGGCCGCGATCAGCGGCGCGGGTGTCGACGGCGACCTCAAGGCCAACACCGCGTTCATCGACGGCGTGCGCAAGTTCGCGCTCAGCGTGACCGACCTCGACATCGACCTTATCGACCGGGTCAATCCCTTCAGCGCGACCTATGCCGTGCTGGCCAAGGCGATGGATGAGAAGACGCTCCTTCAGGTCCAGGCGGTGATCAACGCCAAGAAGGACAAGCTGACTTATGAGGACGCGCGTGCGCTGGCCGAGCGTGCGCTGGAATTCAAGCGTGAGCGGGGACGGCTCCCCTCGCTGACCTCGCAGGATGCCTGGGAGCGCAAAATGGCTGAAGGCGTCGCCTTCCTCCAGCGCCATGCGACGAAGGCAGCCGCCGATGGCTGATCTCAGCGACCTTGAACTGCTGGCAGAGCTAGGCGTCGAGACGGCTGTGCAGCCTGCGCGGTCGATGACCCCGCTGCAGGAGCGGGTCATTGCCGGATTTGAGGAAATTCAGCGGTTCGTGACCGAGCGCGGCCGCCTGCCGCAGCACGGCGAAGATCGTGATATTTTCGAGCGGCTCTATGCCGTGCGTCTGGATCGCCTGCGCGCTCAACCCGAGGCTCGCGAACTGCTGGCGGCGTTGGATACGGGCGGTATTCTCGACGGCACCGCTCTCGTCGCCACGGCACCGGTCAGCCTTGATGATACAGCTCTTCTCGCCGAACTGGGCATCGAACCCAGTGCGGGCGACGACATCTCCCAGCTTCGCCACGTCACCCCACGGGCTGAGAAGCGGGCGGCCGAGGAAATCGCCAACCGCGAACGGTGCGAGGACTTCGACACATTCAAGCCGCTGTTCGAGCGGGTCCAGGCCGATCTTGCGTCGGGCAACCGCCATGCCAAGGTGCTCGACCAGACCGAGGTGACTCTGGCGGAGATCCAGCCCGGCAATTTCTTCATCGTCGGCGGTCAGTTGGCCTATGTCGCTGCTTCGACCGACGAGTTCGTGACGCAATACGAGCGCAAAGATCGCCGCGTCCGGGTGATCTATGACAACGCGACCGAGGCCAGCGTCCTCTCCCGTTCTTTCCAGAAGGCACTCTACCGCGACGAAACCGCGCGCCGAATCACCGAGCAGAGCGCAGGACCGTTGTTCGGCAATACCGCCGAGCCGGATGATCTCGCCAGTGGAACCATCTACGTGCTGCGCAGCAAGTCAGCCCACCCCTATGTCGATGAGCATCGTGAGCTGATCCACAAGATCGGTGTGACCGGGCAGCCTGTCGCGAGCCGGATTGCCAATGCCAGGAACGACCCGACCTTCCTCCTCGCCGACGTCGAGGTTGTCGCCGAGTACCGGCTCTACAACATCAATCGGACCAAGCTAGAAAACCTGATCCATCGCGCGCTTGCGCCAGCCCGGCTCGACCTGTCAGCCGGCGATCGCTTCGGCAAGACCGTTCAGCCTCGCGAATGGTTTCTAGCGCCGCTCAGCGCGATCAATGAGCTGGTTGCCAGGATTAGCGATGGCAGCGTTACGAGATACCGATACGACCACACCCAAGCTCGCTTTGTGCGAGATGGTGAATGATAGCTGGCCATTCATTGGCGAAAGCGAAACTTCAAGTAGTTGATTCGTGGGTCTTGCTTCTCGGGTGAGGCACAGTGTCTGGTCGATGAGGATGGAATAAGAAGCATGTATCTTTCACGAATCAGGATTCAGAATTTCCGCAATTTTCAGGATCTCGATGTCGCTTTGGGTGGCAATATCGTCATTGTGGGGGAGAACCGGGTCGGGAAGAGCAATCTGCTTTTTGGTCTGCGCCTGATCTTCGATCCTTCGCTACCTGATAGCAGCCGGCAGCTCGGCCTTGCCGATTTCTGGGACGGTCTGGCCACGGTTGATGCCGAAACGACAATTACCATCTCCGTCGAGATCAAGGATTTCGAGGATGACCCAGACGTCCTTGCCGTGCTCACCGATTTTCGTCTCGACGACGATCCCAACACAGTCCGCCTGACCTATCAGCTACGCGCCCAACCCGGTCTGGAGCACGCCCCAGCGAGCGACGACGATTTCTCTTTCGCCTGCTTCGGTGGTGAAAGTGAGGCCAAGCGCTTCGGCCACGACTTGCGCCGCCGTATCACCATGGACCTTTTGCCCGCGCTGCGTGATGCCGAGGGTGATCTTGCTGCATGGCGCCGCTCACCGCTCAGGCCACTAGTCGAGGAAGCATTTGTCGCGATCGACGCGGCGGCGCTCAAGGAGATCGGCGACAAGATCGCAGAGGCCAGCCAGGCTGCAATCGAATTCGACGAAGTGAAGACCCTCGAGACCAAGATCGCCGAGCTATTTGTCGCGATGGCCGGACCTAAGCAGGATGTTCAGCCTTCACTTGGTTTTTCAGCAACTGATGCAACCCGTATCAACCGTCAGATTCGTCTGTTAATCGATGAAGGTCGGCGCGGTGTTGCCGATGCAAGTCTCGGGTCCGCCAATCTCATTTTTCTTACCCTGAAGCTGCTCGACCTCCAGCGACTGATTGAGAACAACAAGCGCGACCATTCGCTGCTTGCCATCGAGGAACCGGAATCGCACCTCCATCCGCACCTCCAGCGCTTGGTCTATAAGCATCTGTTCGAGACGATCGTTGATAGCGATGCCGACGACGACGCGGATGAAGACGGCGACGATGCCGAACCCTTAACAGTGATCCTCACCACGCACTCACCGCATATCGCTAGCGTCGCGCCGCTGGAATCGCTGCTCCTTCTGCGCAGTCAGGACGGGCAAGGTACTAAAGGCTATTCCACGGCATCGACCGATTTCAGCGAAGCCGAGACCGAGGATCTATCCCGTTATCTCGATGTCACCCGCGCCGAGATGGTGTTCGCCCGCGGCGTCCTACTGGTGGAGGGCGATGCCGAACGCTTCCTCATTCCGGCCTTCGCCGACGACATGGACATCTCGCTCGACGAGCATGGTGTGTCGGTCTGCTCGGTAGGGGGAACCAACTTTAAGCCCTATGTGAAGTTGCTCTGTGCCCTGGGCATTCCGTTCGCCGTGATCACCGACTGCGATTGGGTCGACAAGAAACCGCGTGCATACAACCGGGCGCTCAAACTCGTCGACGTCATCGATCGCATGCGAGGCGGTGCCGACACGAACGCGCTGATCAAGGGCATCAAAGACTTGGAGACGTGGGAGGAGTCTTTCGCGGAATGCAAGACGTTCGGCATTTTCGTGAACTCGGGCACACTTGAGACCGAGCTCTTCGAAGGTGACTATGCCGAGGAAATGATCGAGACGTTGCGCGAGAATAATCTCAGCCAGGAGCGCAAGGACTTGCTCGACGCTTGGGAAGCCGATCCCAAAAGCTATGATTCTGTCAAGATGCTCAAGATGATCGAGCAAATGGGCAAGGGACGCTATGCCCAGCGCCTCGCCACCCGCGTACCCGGCAAACTCGTCCCAGACTATATCGCCGACGCCATCAACCATGTGATCGGCCTTGTCTAACCGCGCGCTCTATCTGCGAGCGGCAGAAGATCTGCGGCAAAACGACAAACAGTGGCAGGCTTACGAGTCCGCCGGTCACTGCGTGCTGCTTGCCGGACCCGGCAGCGGCAAAACCAAGACCCTAACCGTCAAACTCGCGCGGATGCTGGGCGAGGATGTAGAGGATCCGCGTGGCATCGCCTGTATTACCTATAATAACGAATGCGCGCGCGAGCTGGAAACGCGGCTCGATGCGCTCGGGATCGCGCCGGGCCGCCGTATCTTCATCGGCACCGTACATAGCTTCTCGCTGACCCAGATTCTGCTGCCCTATGCGAAGGTGGCGGGGCTCGGCCTTCCCGATGATTTTGCGGTGGCGACCCGCCGGCAGACGCGTGCCGCGCTTGAGACCGCGCATGCCAAGGTCGTTAAGGGAGCGGAGAATCCACAGACCTGGGAGCTCCGACTTGGCGGGCACCGACGCCGCTTCCTCAATCGCAACGTCGAGGCGTGGAGAACGCTCGACCCACAATTGACCAATCTCGTCGAGGCTTATGAAGCTGAGCTGCGTAAGATGGGCGTGATCGACTTCGATGACATGCCGCTGCTCGCCCTTCGCGCGCTTGCCAAGCAAACCTGGCTCCGGAGAGCGCTGGCCGCTAAATATCCGATCCTTGCCGTCGATGAGTATCAGGATCTCGGGCGCGCTTTGCACGCCATGGTGATGGGGCTTTGCTTCAATGCAGGCATTCGCCTGTTCGCAGTTGGGGATGTCGATCAATCAATCTATGGCTTCACTGGTGCCAATCCCGAGCTGCTGCGCAAGCTATCTGAGCGAGACGATGTTGAAACCGTCCGGCTCGGTTTAAATTATCGTTGCGGTTCGCAGATCGTCGCCGCCTCGGAATATGCGCTGGGCGAAAAGCGTGGGTATCGCGCACCCGACGGCGCCCATGAAGGCACGATCTATTTCCACCCTTGCCCCGGCGGTTATGCTGGGCAGGCACGCTATCTCATCGAGCAGCTTATCCCGGAAATCCGCGCGCGCCGCCCGGATCTCAATCTCGGCGAGATAGCGGTGCTCTACCCGGCCGCCTTCATCGGAGACGAAGTCGCCTCGGCGGCGGCGGACAATGGCTATGCTGTCATACGTACCGACGGAAATGCGCTCTATCCTCGCGGGAGCCGCCTCATGCGTTGGCTGGAACAATGCGCGATGTGGTGCTGTGGGGGTTGGCGATCGGGTCAGCCGCGGATCAGTCGGGTCATTGCCGAGGGGGCGCGGTTCTTCCATGAGGTTCTCGGCGGCGAGGAAGACAGGCTCGAATTCCAGCGTTCGCTGATCGCCGCGCTTTGGGATCGCCGCGACGACACGATCGGTTTACACGACTGGCTCATCGCCATGCGCGACGTGATCATTCAGCCTTACATTGGGCAGGCGCGATCCTTGGCCGATGAGCTAGAAACCTTGAACACCTTCATAGGTAGGCTCAGCCCTACAGGCGACGTTGAAGATTTTCCGCTTGGCGAGTTCGCGGGCATAGGAACCGGGCTCGACCGCATCAATCTATCGACGCTGCACAGCGCCAAAGGGCGCGAGTTCGATGTCGTCATCCTGTTCGGGATGGAAGAAGGGCGGCTGCCGAGAAACAACGCCAACGAGGCGGATGTCCGCGAAGCGCGCCGGCTCTTCTATGTTGGCTTCACCCGCGCACGGCACGAAATTCACCTGATGTATTCTCAAGCAAACCCATCACGCTTCGTGACCGAGGTTAGCAGTCGGCTGGAGGAGGCGTGCGTCTCGTCGCCGCGGTAACGATGGGTTGTTCCGCAAAGCCTGTCTAGCGATCGGCATCCGCCGCCAACTTCCACGCGCCATCGTCAGTAATCTGCTCGGAGAGTCGCTGAATCACGCAGATCGCTTCTACCAGGCGCACGCCGTCGATCCGGCGAATATGCATTGTTGGACGTCGAATTGCGATCAGCTTTTGCATGTCATGATCGAATTCGGTCTTTTCGACGAACACATCGCCGAATACGTCATCCCAGTTTTTCGTGCTCTGAATGATGCCCGACAGTTCACCCAGTTCGGTAAAGTTGATTAACGGCGCAAACGCTTCGCCGCGCGCCATAGCCGCTTTGCGGATTTCCTTGGCCTTGCCGATCAGATTCGACGCGCGCAGCTTGAACCAGTCAGGACCGAAGCGCTCTTCGAGCTTGCGCTCGACATAGGCGCGCAGTTCCTGCTCGAACCGTCCGACCAGCGCATAGGCATCCTTGCTGGTGCCGCGCGACCGCACCGTCATCGACACTTCGCCAAGCGTCACCACCGCCACGGCGTTGGCCTCTGAGCGAAGTCCGGCAGTCAGCCCGCTCTCGATCATGATCTCAAGCGCCATGCCGGGCTCGGCGACGATCAACCCTTCATCGACCTCGGCCTCGCGATACATGCGCTTGCGCACGCGCCCGTCGCGCCAGAAATTCTCCGGCAGATCGACGCGAGTTCGCCATTCGCCGAACAGCGAATGATAGGCGTCAAATTGGAAATGGCTGCGCCGGTCGAACGCTTCGCTGACCCCGGCGAGCGCCGACATTTTGAGCTGAGTCGCCGCAAAATCTGCTTCGAACCGGCCGGTCAACCCGAGCATCGCGCTCATCTTGGCTTGATCCAGCGCAGCCGAGCCGATGAAGTTCTTAGCGATCGCACCCCGCATGTCATCGACAACCGTACCAAGCCCGCCACCCAGCAGCTTAGCTACATTGGGGGTGTCGATTCGGCTGAGCGCGCTCGCCCATTGTGAGGTCTTGGCGATGTCACCGAACGGCCCGGCAAGCGACGCCAGCAGCGATTTCTGGACGGTGCGCTGCTGTTCTTCGAACTGCTTGATCGCCGACCCAATGCCGCCGAGCGGGCGCATCGCTTCTTCGAGTGCTCGCTGCGCCTGGCTGATAGCGTTCGCCAGGGACGGATCAATCTTGAGTGGCTGCACGCCTTGGATGGCAGCAATCACCTTCGGGTCGATCGAGGGGATGATCGCGCCGATCGAGGCTAGCTTAGCATGGTCAATAGCCAGTGGCCGTATCGCATTGAGTTGCGCCGTCAGCGCGGTGGTTGGTTCGAGCATCTTCCGCATCGCTTCCATGCGCGCGGTCTCGGCGGCGCCAAAGGCCGTGCCAAGTCCGAGCGCCGCCTGTTTGACGATCTGCTGCGCAGGAGAGTTGGCGTAATCGCGGGCGAGCTTTGCCACCGGGGAATCGGAAAGCTCCCGTGCCATTCTGATTGATGGCGATTCGAAATAATCACGAGCAAGGCGCTTGGTCGTGAACTCATGCTCGCCGTTTGCGATCTTTTCGACAGCCGTCAGCGGTTCCCCGCGCACTCTTTCCGAAGCCTTGTCGCTGGGGCGCTCGCCGCTAGCACTGTCGTCGTTATCCATTGCCACCGCTCAAGCTTGCCTTTCGATCGCCCCCTGCGCTCCGCCTGTTCATCTGCAGAACCACTCTGTCAAACGTCGCAGGTCTGCGCCCAGAGTCAGACGTGGGATCGGAATGGTGTTACGTTCGCGTCGCTCACCGCGGCTTCGGGAAGCTCTAGGCCGGACACACGGCCAAACATTTCACGCTCGAGCCCGCTTTCACCGATCATTCGTCCGACAGAACCAGGATAGGCGGCCTCGAGGGCGGAAAGAGCGCTCGGCAAAAGTTCAGGAACTTCACCAGCGATAATGTCATCGTAGCGCTCCTGCCGCTTCTGGCCTGTCTTGCTGAGATGGATGTGCCCCGTGCGATACTGATCGGCAGAGATCATGCGGAGATCATAGGCGCGGCGCAGTATCGCTGCGGCTGACACCTTCCACCTTAATTTGAGTTTAAAGATCTCGGCCCAATCCAGAAAACGTGAACGGGGGAACTCGTGTACAAATGAAGACCGGGGAAGCAGGAAGGCGCTTGCAAACCGGTTGGCTTGGTCTTCCGTTTCCTTGTCCCCGGTCTGGACGCCCCGGTGCATGATCAGGTGTCCAGCCTCATGCGCAAGGTCGAAGCGAAGCCGACAAGCGGCTGGCTTCGCGTCACTACGAATGATCATGGGGCGGGCGGCATCTATTGACAGCGCGTCGACCCGTTCGGAAACACCGCCGAAGAAGCTAACTACCGCCCCTGCATTCTCAACCACTCGCATCATGCTGGAAACCGGTCCGGTGCCAAGCTGCCAATGTGCCCGGGCAGCATCCGCGACACCCTCGACTTCACTAAGCGTTGATACCGGGATGTCCGGGAAGGAGACATCGGGCAGATTGAGCTCGCGATCGAGTCTGCTCACAAAGCCGTCGAGCAGGGTGCCTCGAGCTAAAACCTGGCTTACAATGGTAAGAGGCGTCGTGCGCTGCTTCCTGAAGTGGCATTGCTCGGGCCGGATTCCGAGGTCCACGGGAAGCCCGAAGAAATGCCTTCCGACGCCCAGGGCGTCAGCCAACGCGTCGCGCATTTCCTCAGTTGGCGCCTTGATGCCCTGCTCGAGCTGATTCAGATACTGGCGTGTCGCGCTTACACGCATGCCGAGTTGCTCAAGCGTGAGCCCAAGCGCGACCCGGGCAAGCCTGAGTCGATCGCCATAAAAAGCGAATGAAACCATAAGTGCCTCTCGCCCCGCTGACAGCCTTAGCCGCTCGTCTTGGTCTCGTCTTCGCGGTCGCGCACACCGACGGCCGGTGCCTCTAGTTCGACACTCTCGCTGGCAGGACGGCCAATTGCACCACTGAAACGACGGCTGTCGAGCGGAACATCCCAATTAAGGATGGCCGTCTCGCCGCGAAGTCCGACGAACTTGACCGAAATCACACTACCATCAACGTCCGTTTCAATGGCCAATCGATAGGCAAGTTCGCGTCCCTCGTCGCAATCATCAAACGAGAAGCCCAATTGGCGAAGTTCGGGCAAGCTCTGTCGCATTGTACGATCAGTGGGCTCTTCCGCCTCACCACGGTAGATGCGGAGGGGAACTTCGCCGATCGTGAAGATAAGCTGGAGTGACCGGTCAACGACACCGAGCCAATCGTATGCGCCTTCGTCCACGGCACGCAAGATGCGTGCCCTCCCGAACTGAAACGCACGGCAACCCAGGGTCCACCCGTTGTCACCATTTTCTTCATCGAAGAGCTCGACTGCCGCTTGGCGACCATCGACAATCATTCGCGCTACGGCAACGATGCGGTCTTCAGTCAGATCGCCATGATATTCCCACGGATAAGTTTTCGACACCATTGCCCCCTGCAGACACTTCGAGCCGCATCATGGGCATTTTTTCATTTTTGTCAACCAAGTGTGGGCATGTAAACTAATTTCAACGTCGAACGCCGTGATCTTGTGAGATGTCCTGCCATCTAGGCCGCGCTGACGAGGGCGGCCTCATTGCGTAAGCGAAAAACCGCCTCACGTAAGCAGATTCCAGGTGGTGCGTAAGCAGTGGCGGTGCTTCGCATCTGGGCGCGCGCGACCCATAATGGTCCAGCGCAAGGCTGCAAAAGCCCCCTCAAAATCGCCATTCAGATGATACACTCCGCCGGCAGATACCCAAACACCGCCGTTTTTGCGGGTTTCGCCGCTTACGCGGTGCTTACTTTTGTGATTTTACAGAGCGCGTAAACAGAAAAAGCGACCCGTCAGGATCGCTTAGCTGTTTGATTTTTCCTGTAAAAACTGGAGCGGGCGAAGGGATTCGAACCCTCGACCCCAACCTTGGCAAGGTTGTGCTCTACCCCTGAGCTACGCCCGCTCTGGCGGCCGGAGGCTGT
>NZOF01000118.1 GCA_002695185.1 Erythrobacter sp. | reverse complement strand
TACCGCAACTGTCTCCATCTTCGCTCTCCTTTTCCGACTCACTCGAGGGAATTATCCCCCAAGGGATGGAGAGCCGTCCACGGCAACAATTGCGGACGTCCCATCTCTCCGCCTAGAGTCTCACCATGAAGAAGCGGATTGCACTCACGGCATTCATTTCGGTCCTGATCGGTGGATGGGCCGGTTGGTCTCTGAGTCAGCTTTCAGCCGTCGATGCGTGTCTTGATGCTGGCGGGCGATGGGAAGAACGAGGTTCCTTTTGTTTCGGAGCGCGCCCCGCAGGGGACTAGCGAAATGTCCGCTTCCCACCCTCTGGTGACGCTTTCACCAAGCTGGCGCTGTGCCAAGAACGGACAGTCAGCTAACAATGTCATTGCGGACTCTAGCCAAGAATGAATGCAACAGTTCCGGCAAGTGCGATAAACACAAAGCCGATGATCCAAAGCCATGACAACGCGTCGTGAACGCGGCGCCAAGGATGCCCGTCCAATATCAAAGGACTTTCCGGACTGAGCGCCTTCGGATCGACGCCAGTCTCTTGAGAAAGTGCGGAGGCAAAATGATCCCATAGGCCCCTGTCGGCCAATTCTTTTTCAGATAGTTTGTTCTTGAGAGACGCGAAAAGATCGCCAGCAGTTATCCAATTGGGCGCTTCATCGTAGTCGAATTTGATGTTGAAGGCATTTTGGACATCATAGATGGCCGATATTTCGTCCCCATCTCCTGCCAGCCCTACGGATGTTACCGCGTTGTCCATGTGACCGTTCTAGCGGAAATAGCAAAAACCCCAAGCGCCTGCTTCCCACCCCTATTTCGTGACGGATTTGCCGAGCTAGCCATTTGCCAGGAGCCGACCGGCAGATAACGACCCGCTTGCGGACTGTCAGGTTTTGTCAGGCTGACCGCGAAAATACGACATCGCTACGCGCCAAAATGAGCTGAACAAGACCGTGGGACGGGTCTTTTGGAGACCCGCTTGAGAATACAGCCACGATATCCGACCGATCTAGATTGAAGGCGGGATATCGAGAGAAGCTGTTGCCTGAAAATCGAGGCTTTGGTGCATTTTATATGCGTTGCCGGTCCACAATTTCCTCTGTTAGAAAAACATCCGCAACTCACTCACGCTGTGCCCCTGACAACGAGAGTCGGCGGCATAACGATGCTTTCTGTTTCTTCGCCTGCAATTCGTCTCAAGAGCAGTTGAACGATCGCACGGGCTCCGCCTGCGATGTCCTGCCGTATCGTTGTCAGCGGCGGATCGGTTTGCTGCGCAATCGGGAGATCGTCGAAACCGACGATCTTGATGTCTTCAGGGACGTTCCGGCCGAGTTTGCGCAATTCGCCCAGGCACGCCAAGGCAAGCAGGTCGGTCGCCGCGAACAGGCCATCGAACTTATCGACGGCCTCTTTCATCAGGCCGGCAACTTCGGCTGTCATTCCCGATGTCGCGAGATGCGCGGGAAGCTCGGAAAGGGTCAGGCCGAAGGACTGGGCCACCTGGCTCGCACCCGAGTAGCGCGCCGCGAATTCCGGGGCGTTCGTATCCCCGACGAAAGCCAGGCGCTTCGCGCCCGCGGCCACCAGCCTCTGCATGGCCAGCTTCCCGCCGAGCAAATTATCGGACCCGACTACGCAGTGGCGCTGCCCTTCGCGGTGATGGCCCCAGACCATCATCGGCCGGTAGCCGTCTGCCACCTGTTCGAGGTGGTCGAACTGGTCCGACTGGCCGACGACGATAACCCCGTCGATCATTCCGGAGCCGATAAAGGGGTCGAGCCAGTCCTCGTTGCTCGCCGGCACCACACGGCGAAGCATGAGGTCGTAGCCTTTCTCGGTCAGTTCGTCGGCAAGGTGTCCCAGAAGTGTCAGGAAGAACGTGTCCGAGACCTGCTGCTTCTGTTCGTGCCCGAGAGGGATGATGACGCCGATCACGCCCGTTTTCTGACGCCGCAGGCGGCTGGCCATCTGGTTCGGGCGAAACCCGTGCTCGCGAGCGATCGCCTCTATTTTTTCACGTGTTTTGGTATTGACGAGGCTGTTACCCGCCAAGGCTCGCGAAACCGTGCCCGGTGAAACGCCGGCCAGTTTCGCGAGGTCGGTGATCGTGCGAACGGGCCGGTCGTCGGGGTTGTTGTCCAGGGGCATGTCAGGCTCCTAACCTAGCCAGGCCCGGGCTGCATCACCTTTGGTACCGGCCGGCCTGCGTCGACGAACATCGTGGCGATCGCCCCCAGGATCATCAGCCCCCCGCCAAGCAACATCACGTTGCGCGGATCGCCGCCAAGCAATGGCCCGTAGAACAGCGGCATGGTCAGTGTTTGGATCAGCATGGGGATCACGATGAACATATTGAAGATGCCCATGTAGATACCAGTGCGTTCCGGCGGGATGACATCGGCAAGCATGACATAGGTATTGCCCATCATGCCTGCCCAGCCGATCCCGATGCCCAGCATCAGCATGAACAGCGCGGCCGGAGTTTCTACTCCGGGGATTAGCAGCATGGCCGTTCCCGACGCCGTCAGACAGAAGGCGTGCGTCGATCGTGCGCCCAGCTTCCTTACGACAGGGATCAGGACCAGCGCTCCGAGGAAGGCGATGAAATTGTAGAGCGCGCCAGCTTGCTGGGTCGTCAGGGTCGCATCGCGGAAAGCCGAACTCGAAGCATCCGACGTGTCGTAGAGCGAGCGCCCCACCGAGAAGGTGATATACTGCCAATAGGCGAACATCGCATACCACTGGCACAGCATGGCGAGCGACAATTGGCGCATGGCCCTGGGCATTTCGCGTATCGCACTGACTATGTCCGACAGAGTTGCCGTCGGCGTAAGCGGTTTGTCGGCCAGCGCGGCTTTCTCGTCGTCGGTCATCGGCAATTCGGGGACGCGCCAGACGGACCAGGCGATAGTGCTGATCGACAGGATCGCACCGATGATGAAGGCGATTTTCACGACCACGGGGATACCGTTGGCGTCCAGCACGTCTCGGGCCACGAGGCTCGTGAGCAGGGTGGGTGCAAGATAAGACAGGGTCTGCGCGAGCCCGGTGAAGGCACTTTGTGTGAGGAAGCCAATCGAGCGCTGGTCCGGTACCAGGCGGTCTGCGACATAGGCGCGGTAGGGCTCCATCGTGATGTTGTTACCCGCATCGAGGATCCACAGCAGGCTGGCCGCCATCCACAGCGCGCTGGAATACGGCATCAGGAACAGGCTGATCGAACAGATAATCGCGCCGATCAGGAAATAAGGGGTGCGCCTGCCAAACCGTGACGATGTCCGGTCGCTCATTGCGCCAATAAGCGGCTGAACCAACAGTCCGGTCATCGGTCCCGCCAGCCAGAGCAAAGGCATGGTCGCCTCTTCCGCGCCAAGGAAACCGTAGATCGGCCCCATGTTTGCCTGCTGCAGCCCGAAACTGAACTGCAGGCCGAAAAAGCCGATGTTCATTTCGATGATTCGCAACAGCGAAAGCCGCGGTTTTGCGATGCTTTGCATACCTTTCAATCCTCTTCCCGGCAGATTTTGAGCCTGCCCCGATCCACGGAGTGACACGAATCCACCGCCATTGCAAACGTTTGCAGAAAATGGTTGCAAACGATTGCAATGGCCTTATGCCTTATAGCGAATCGTGGGCCGGCAGAGCGTCGCGATCTTGGGACAAGGAGTGGAAGCCATGAAGTTTCGTGCAGTTCTGGCCGTGGGCGTTGCCCTGTCGGCACTTTCGACCACCGCCAATGCGCAGAACGCGGCGCCTGCCACGGATGGCGAGCCGGTCCTGCAGGATGAAGTCATCATCGTTACCGGGGTGGCGCGGGCGCAGAACCGTCTCGAGAGTTCGGTGTCGCTGAGCGTTCTTGATTCCGAATCCATTGCAGATGCGAACCCGCGCTCGGCTGCTGATCTCGTTCGCCAAATTCCGGGTATCCGCTCCGAAGCCTCGGGCGGCGAAGGCAATGCCAACATCGCGGTGCGCGGCATCCCGGTCTCGACCGGCGGTGCACGGTATATCCAGCTCCAGGAGGACGGCCTCCCGGTTCTCGAATTCGGCGACATCATCTTCGGTAACTCGGACAACTTCGTTCGTGCCGATCGCAATGTCGGCCGCGTCGAGGCCGTTCGCGGCGGTTCGGCTTCTACCTTTGCTTCGAATTCGCCGGGCGGCATCATCAACTTCGTGTCGAAGACCGGTCAGAAGCAGGGCGGTTCGATCGTGGGATCGATCGGGCTCGATCATGAAACCTATCGGATCGACTTCGACTACGGCGCACCGCTTGGCGACGACACCTATTTTCATGTCGGCGGCTTCTATCGCACCGGCGAAGGCCCGCGCGACATCGGCTACAACGGCAGCAATGGCGGCCAGATCCGTGCGAACCTGACGCAGGAATTCGATGGTGGCTACATCCGCCTCTTCGGCAAGTATCTCGACGACAAGACCCCTACCATCTTGCCACAGCCGGTCTTCGTAGGCGGCACCAACGCGGATCCCGACTATCAGGCCATCGCCAATTTCGACCCGCGCGACGATGCTCTCTACAGCCGCTACATCAATACCGTGGCGACCCTCGACGGCAGTAACAATCCGGCCGTCTACGACTTCCATGACGGGCTTTCGGTGAAATCGAAATCGTTCGGTGTCGAAGCGGAAATCGAGTTCGCGCCCGGATGGACTGCGACGAACCGCTTCCGTTATTCGGACAATTCGGGAGCCTTTCTCTCGCCGTTCCCGGCCAGCGCCGGGAATGCGCAGGACATCGCCGATGGCATCGGCGGCCCGGGCTCTTCGATAGTATTCGCGACCGGGCCCAACACCGGGCAAACCGCCACTGCCTCCTCAATCGGTGGCAACGGGTTGCTAACCAACATCGTGAACTTCAACACGCGACTGAACGATCTCGGTCTGATCGCGAATGATCTTCGCATTTCGCATGATTTCGACGTCGGCGGTGGCTCGCTGACCTTTACCGGCGGGTTCTACGCCAGCCGCCAGAATGTCGACACCGACTGGCTGTGGACCTCGCATGTGCAGACCGTGGAAGGCGACGGCAACGCCGTCCTCGTCGATATCGTCGACGCCAGCGGCAACACCGTCACGCAGAACGGCGTCGTCGGTTACAGCGCCAGCTTCTTCGGCAATTGCTGCCGCCGCAATTACGATGTGCGTTACGACACCTATGCGCCCTTTGCCTCATTGTCGTTCGAAAGCGGTGCGCTCACGCTCGATGCCAGTATCCGCTACGATTACGGCAGCGCGGACGGATCGATCACCGGATCGGACAGCGGTTACGGCAACGGGATCACCAGCTTCGATTTCGACAATGACGGCACGATCAGCCCGGCGGAAGCTTCGACGGCGGTACTGCCGATCGGCAATTCGCGTCCGGTCAACTACGACTTCGATTACGTCAGCTTCTCGCTCGGCGCCAATTACCTTGTAACGGACAATCTGTCGGTCTTTGCGCGATACAGCCAGGGCGGGCGTCACACGGCCGACCGCAGCCTGTTTTCGCCGGCGGTGAGCACGCTTGACGGCAGCCTTCCCGGTGACGACGACAGTGGGGTGATTGCCGAAGTCGACCAACTCGAAGGTGGCGTCAAATACCAGGCTGGCGGGCTGCGGCTCTACGGCACCGTCTTCTATGCTGAAACGGCTGAGACCAATGTCGAGATTGCGCCGCTCGAACTGACCGATAACCGTTACGAAGCAATCGGTGTCG
Source organism: Erythrobacter sp. (assembly GCA_002695185.1). The sequence goes on along the minus strand of NZOF01000118.1, from coordinate 5,450 downwards.
AACTGGAAGGCAGCTATTCTTTCGGTCCGTTCTCGATCTCTGGCGGCGCCACCTACACGGACGCCGAAATCAAGGATGCGCTGAACGCGTCGATAATCGGCAACACGCCACGCAGGCAGGCCGACTTCGTCTATCAGGGCAGCGCCCAGTACGAGGACGATTTCCTGACCGCCGGTGTCAACATGATCGGCACGACGGAAAGCTTCACCCAGGACAGCAACGAACTCGTTCTGCCGGCCTACACGCAGGTTAACGCCTTCTTGGCCGTGCGTCCGTTGGAGCGTCTGGAAGTGTCCCTCAACGCGAACAATTTGTTCGACGCATTCGGTTACACCGAAGCTGAAGAAGGTTCGATCCCGGGTAACGGCATCGTGCGCGCAAGGTCGATCGCGGGCCGAACGGTTATTGCCTCGGTTCGCATCGATTTCTGATCCTCCCTTCGATCAGATCGATTGGCCGGTGAACCGATCCTCCCCGCTTCGCCGGCCAATTTCTTCCGACGACAATCCTAGGATGAACTTGTGACCACTGCCTGGACCAGAACACACGTCGAAGCCATTGCAAACCTGGAGGTTGCGCAGCTGCCGAAGTTGGCTGCAACCGAAGTCGTGCGGCCCCGGCCGGAACTCTATTACTGGGACATGTGGCCGGTACAGGACCGTGATGGAAACATCGCCGATATCGCCGGGCGCGAGTTCTGGATGATCCTGGCCGCCCCTGACAACGGCGATCCTTCGGAAAGGCATTTCAACGCCAAGATACACTTGCTCGAACGAAAAGATGCCAAGTGGGTCGATCTCGGCCCTCTCCTGCCCGACTTCGGCGGCCCATATGAGCGGGAATGGTCCGGCTCCTCGATCTGGGACCAGGGAAAATATGTGCTCTGGTTCACCGGGGCGGGACTGGAAGCGTCGCCCGGTGGCTACCAGCAGTCACTGTTCGAGACCACAGCCAGTACGGACTCGAGCGGACTGCCAATTGGATGGAGGACGCCGCAACCGATCCTGACAGAATTGACCTCGGACTACATCGCGGCCGACGCCCACGAAGGTGAGGCGGGACGTATCAAAGCCTATCGCGATCCTGCTTATTTCAGGGATCCAGCGGATGAGCGCGAATACTTGGTGTTTTCCGCATCGCACCCAGCAGGCGAAAGCGAGTATACCGGCGCAATCGCACTTGCCGAAAAGGTCGATGGAAAGTGGACCTTGTTGCCACCCATCATCCATTCTGGCGGAGTGAACAACGAGTTGGAGCGCGCGCACATCGTCTTTCACAAGGGACGCTATCTTGCGTTTTGGGCCACCCAGTCGAGTACATTCGCGCCGGAATTGCAGCATGCACCGACCGGCCTATACGGAATGTCCGCCCAGGCTCTTCGCGGACCCTATTCACCATTGAACGGGTCTGGACTTGTACTGGCCAACCCTGCTGGTCGCACTTCACAGGCCTATAGCTGGTCGGTGACAAAGGAATTGCTTGTCTCCAGCTTCATCGAATGCGCAGATGACGGGTGTAGCGAATTCGCAGGCGCTCCTGCGCCTCTTTGCGCGCTGGCTATCGGACCTGAGGCCAAAGATGCCCGGCCAGTTCGGATGGAGGCGGTAAGATGAGTGACGGTCTGCTTGGAGGGATTGAGGCGGGCGGCACCAAATTCGTCCTTGCGGTAGGTGAAAGTCCAAGCCGCGTACGCGCCACGCAGACAATCCCGACCCGTGACCCGTCCGCAACCCTTGCGGAGGCGCTAGATTGGTTTGAGCAGCAGGGTAAGCTTTGCGCTATTGGCATTGCCAGCTTCGGGCCTGTAGAACTCGACAAGGCGTCACCCGCCTGGGGCCATATCCTCAAGACACCCAAACCCAACTGGTCTGACTGCGACCTCGCAGGATTTTTCGGACGGGCTTTGTCCGTCCCGATCGGATTTGAGACCGATGTAAACGGCGCAGCGCTTGCAGAGTATCACCACGGCGCCGGGAGGGGAGCGTCCTCGCTAACCTACGTTACGGTCGGAACTGGAATAGGAGGCGGGACCATCATAAATGGCCGCCTCTTGCACGGAGCAGGCCATCCGGAACTGGGCCACATCTACCCGCGACGTCTTCCGGGCGATCAGGATTTTGCAGGGTTCTGCCCGTTTCATGGGGACTGCCTTGAAGGGTTGGCATGCGGGCCGGCGATTATTGCGCGCTGGGGATCGAGCCTTTCAGACCTACCCTCAGACCACGAAGCCCATGATCTTGTAGCGGGGTATCTCGCCCAGATGTGTCACAGTATCTATGCTTCAATGGCGACGGAAATAATCGTTCTGGGTGGAGGGGTCATGAAAACACCGGGGCTACTGGACAAGGTCGTGAAACGGGCGGAGGAACTTGGGGCAGGTTATTTCCCCAGCCGAGAGAACCACAAGATAGTTTCTCCGGCGCTCGGAGATAACGCTGGCCTGACTGGAACTTTGCTGCTGGCAGAAGCTGCACTCCGAGGCGAGCAGAGCTAGCTTTGCACTCACACCATGTTGATCCCTTAGGTGCCTAGGCAGGTACGGGTTTGGCAGCTTTCGGGAAGCAATTTTGGTCGCTCGAGCGTCCGGAATTGGGGCGCAAAGCTGTCGTCACCTTGTGCCGAGTCTCTCCACTTGGGAGCTGACGCTTCTTCCGCCTGCGGCGGTTGCGCTCAACGCTCTTTGAAGAAACTTCAAAGAGCGTTGAGCACTCGATACGATGTCAGCGAGGACCGTGAGCGGTGGGGGAGACAGGCCAACGCTGCTACAAAATGGTATTCTGGACTTGCAACATTTTCCGACAGAGCGAACTCCGCGAAAGTATTTCAAGTCTATGAAATCAGGGGTAAAATTGCGAACGAAGGTTTGCAACAGTTTCCGGAACCGCTCAGACTGTTAAATTGAAGGCGGCGACCGTCGGGGGGGTCAGCGCACCATGTCGATGAACAGGATGACGATTGCGAAGATCCCGGCCCATGCTCCGGCTATGTATAATCCCTTCTTCCAGCTTACGTCGCGGGCACCGAAAGCAGAACCGACAAGTATGAGGAAGCCGAGGAGCGAGATCAGCGATACGATCTGATATTCGTTCATGCCGTCATCTCCAGCCCGTCAAAACCAACGGTAACATGATCGGGAACCTCGGCACACAGGCTGCGATAGTCCATGCTCTTGTCCATATGCGTCAGTACCGCGCGCCTGACCTTCGCCCTTCGTGCGAGATCGATCGCCATATCGAGATGCGCATGTGTCGGGTGCGGCCTACGGCGCAGGCAATCGACCACGAGGATGTCGGCTCGATCAAAACACTTGAGCATGGCTGGCGTGATTTCGCTGAAATCCGTCGCATAGACGATCGACTTGCCATCGGCCTCGAACCGGAACCCGGTGCTGGTGACCGGCCCGTGCGGCATCTCGACATGATCGAAGGAAAACCCGGCAACCAACCGGGTTTCCTCGACATTTTTCAATGACATCAAGGTTGGATAGCCATGCTGCCCTTCGAAGATGTAATCGAACCGTCGCCTGAGATTTGCACAGGTCTTGCTGCTGGCGAAACCGGGCAGCGGATTGCTGCGATCGTAGCGCATCACCCGCAGGTCATCGATCCCGTGGCAATGGTCTGCATGGTCATGCGTCCAGAAAACCGCGTCGACCTTGCCGATGTCGTTGGCGAGCAGTTGCGCGCGCAGATCGGTGGAGGTGTCGACGAGTATGCGCTGTCCCGCATCGTTTTCGACTATGATCGACACGCGCGAGCGGCGGTTGCGCGGCTCGAGCGGGTCGCATTCGCCCCAGTCATTGCCGATCCGCGGCACCCCGGTCGAAGTACCCGAGCCGAGCATCCGGAATTTCACGCGGAAGCTTTCGCAAACAAGGAATGGAAATTGCGCGTGGTATAATCTGCAAGTTCTTCGAGACTCTCGTCGCGCAAGTCGGCGAGGAACCGTGCCGTGTCGCGTACGTAGCCAGGTTCGCACGGCTTGCCGCGATGCGGGACCGGAGCGAGGAACGGACTGTCGGTTTCGACCAGCAAACGGTCGCGCGGGATCTCCCGCACAAATTCCTGAAGATCTCTGGCACTCTTGAAGGTTACGATCCCCGAGATCGAGACCGAGAGGCCCAGATCGAGAACGGCGCGCCCAAAGTCGGCCGAGGCGGTGAAACAGTGGATCAGCGCCGGAAAGGCGCCCTTCCCCATCTCGTCCTGGAGGATCGCCAGCGTATCGTCCTCGGCATCTCGCGTATGAATGATGACCGGAAGCTGCACTTCGCGCGCGACATCGATATGCAGACGGAACAGGCGCTGTTGTGCTTCGCGATCCGAATGGTCGTAATAATAGTCGAGCCCGGTTTCGCCGATGCCGATGACCTTCGGTTCGTCGGTCGCGGCGCGAAGCTCTTCCCGGGTCAGATCGACATGGTCGTCCGCATTGTGCGGGTGAATTCCCACGCTGGCATACACATCGGGCGTGGCGTGCGCCGTGCCAACGACTTGCGCCCATTCAGCCTGCTTGGTCGATATATTGAGAAAACGCTCCACACCGGCTTCGCGCGCGCGATCAAGTGCGCCCGCCTGGTCTTCGACGAGACCTTCGTATTCGAGGTGGCAATGGCTGTCGACCAGCATCAGGCAGGCTCCGCTTCGGGCAGCTCGAGACGCGGAAAGACCGGGGTCGGCTTGTCGATCGCATGGCCCGCGGCGACCAGTGCGTCGAACCACTCCGCATCGCCTAGGTCGGCGTAAAAACGGTTTGCGTCCGCAACACCCAGCTGATCGAGCACGGCGGCGGCCTTTTCGGGAACGACGGGCTGGATCGCAATCGCGAGGTCGCGAATGGCGATGAACAGCGTTTGCAGTACCGCTTTCATCCGTTCCGGATCGGTTTTCTTGAGCGCCCAGGGCGCCTGTTCGTCGACATAGGCATTGCAGGCGTAAACGGCCCGCAGCCATGCTTCGATCCCGACCGAGAAGTTGAGGTTCTCGAATTCGCGCGGCAGTGTCACCGCGCAGGCTTCGGTTACCGTATCGAGCAGCGCCTTGTCGGCACTCTCGGTGGTGAAGCGCTCGAGCTTCCCCTCCATGTTCTTCGCGATCATTGACAAGGTACGCTGCGCGAGATTGCCAAAGCTGTTCGCAAGCTCGGCATTGACATTGTTTACAAGCGCTTCGGCGGAATAGCTCCCATCCTGCCCGAAGGTAACCTCGGCCATGAGGAAGTACCGCAGAGCATCGACCCCGAACCGCTCCGCCAGTTCCATCGGGTCGGTGACATTGCCCGCCGATTTCGATTCCTTGACGCCGCGGTTAAGCAGGAAACCGTGCCCGAACACCTTCCTGGGCAGCGGGAGGTCCGCGCTCAGCAGGAAGGCCGGCCAGTAGATCGTGTGGAAGCGGACGATGTCCTTGCCGATAAGATGAAGGTCGGCGGGCCAGAACTTGTCCCACATC
>NZOF01000117.1 GCA_002695185.1 Erythrobacter sp. | reverse complement strand
TGCGCACGTGGCCGATGTGGATGCGCCCGCTGGGATAGGGGAACATCTCGAGCACGTAGCTCTTGGGCTTGGGCGAATCGCTGTCGGCGCGGAAGGTCTGCGCCTCATCCCAGGCGGATTGCCAGCGCGCGTCGGCCGCGGCCGGATTGAAACGGGTGTCACTCATGCGGACGCCTGTAAGGATTTCAGGCGCGAATGGAAGCCGCTCTGAGCGTATCCGGCCTGGAACGGAGTGAAAATTGGCAGCCGCGAGAACCGGCGCGCAGCGACCTTACAGGCCATGAGCACCGGAAGCACAGCGAATGCCGATTTGCAGCCCGTTATCGGCCGGATCAGTTGGAAATGGTCTGGCGGCGCAGTTCGCGCGCCTTGGTCAGGATGATGTCTTCCAGCCGTTGGACCGTGGCGGCCTGCACCGGCGCATCGACCCAGGTGCCGCCCTGATTGACCTGACGGCTGGCGGCCACGCGCAGCGCATCGGCGCGCAGGTCGGTATCGAGGATGGAAATGGTCATCTTCACCCGTTCGCCCGGATTGCCGGGATTGGCATACCAGTCGGTCACGATCACGCCCCCGGCACTGTCGGCCTGAAGCAGCGGCGCGAAGCTGACCGCTTCGAGCGCAGCGCGCCAGAGATAGGAGTTCACGCCGATGGTCGACACCTGTGCCGCGGCCAGATCGGCCTGCGGACGGTTGCCGCTGCTGCATGCCGCAAGGCCGATGCTGGCCACGCCGACAAGGGCGATGGCGGCGGGACGGCGGAGGTTACGGTATGCGGTCATGAACGGTCCTTGGATCGGAATATGTCGTTGCGGCTCTATAATGGCTGGGCAGACAGGGGCAAGCACTGCCTTTGCCCTGCCGGGCCACGCGCACAGACACTACCGAACGCGTGAATGCGTCCTTAATCGCGCCCCCGAAGGCGGGCCATCTGTGTGCACATGGCAACACTATTTTCACCAAAACAGGCCAGCTTGTGGAAAAGGTGGAATTATTCAAAGCGAAGACCTAATCTCCTGAAATACCGGAGTCGCTTACACCGTAATGTGCAGGCAATATTCGGGAACCATTAAGCGGACACCGTGGTATAACGGTGCGAACACCGCAATATAGGGGCAGAGAGGCGTTCAATGGGCAAGTCCACAAACAGCACGGGTAAGGGTCGGTTCGCACCGGCACTGCTTGCTGTTGCCGGTCTGGTCCTCGCCATTCCCGGTGCCGGTATGGCCGTATCCTCGGTGCAGACCGAATCGGCCCAGCCTTCCGCCACGGAATTCCTGTCGTTCACTCCGGCCGGCGTCGATCCCAAACTCGCGCAGAAGGTTGCGCAGCTCGTCGGGAAGGATGCCCTACGTTTCACCCCTGCCAACAAGCCCGCCCCGGCGCGCGAACGCACGGTGAATTTCGCAGTCCGCGTGGATGCGGCAACCGCCCGCACGCTTTCTGGCCGCAGCCCGACAGAAACCCTCGCCAAGAGCGCAGGCCCTGACAGCGGCCTGTCGCAAGTTGCGGCACGATATAATCTGGGCATTGCGCGCGGCTATCAGAGCTTCGCCCAGCCGACCCGCAGCGTTGCCGCCGCGGCAATCGGCGACAAGGTGAAAGATTTCACCATGCCCGACCTGCGCAGCTTCGACGCTTCGGATGATGACGGCAAGCCAAGCCGCTTCAAATCGCGCATCGTCCTGCAGAACCGCGACAATGCCGGTACCGCGCCGCTCACGGTCGAAGGTGCCGGATCGCAGCGCGTCGATCTGGGCGGATCTTACAGCCTCAGCCGCAATCTCGATGTGACTGCCGGTGTCCGCCTGTCGCAGGACCGCGATCGCCTGAACCCGCTTACCGACGGGATCGAGGATGATCAGGCGGTCTATGTCGGAACGCAGATTCGCTTCTGATCTTCCGCTCCGCGCGGGCCTTTTCATAAGAATACGATTGAATCCTCGCACCCTAGCGCGCGCATGGTCTTTACGCTGTCGCAATCTTGCGTAAAGCTTGGCCAAACAGCGCGATAAATTGCGAGGAGAGGATCGGATGGGACGTGTTGCGATTGTAACGGGCGGTACGCGGGGAATCGGACGCGCCATCTGCGAACGACTGCGGGACGAACGCGAGTGCAAGGTCATCGCCAATTATGCCGGCAATGACAATGCGGCGAAGAAATTCACCGAAGAAACCGGCATCCCGACCGTCAAATTCGACGTGTCGGATTTCGATGCGGTGCAGGAAGCCTGCAAGCGGATTGAGGAAGAGCATGGCCCGATCGAAATCGTGGTCAACAATGCCGGGATCACGCGCGACGGCACGCTGCTGAAGATGACTTACGAAGATTGGGATGCGGTGATGCGCACCAATCTGGGCGGCTGCTTCAACCTCGCCAAGGCGACCTTCGCCGGAATGAAGGAACGCGGCTGGGGCCGGATCGTCAATATCGGTTCGATCAACGGTCAGGCGGGCCAGTATGGCCAGGTCAATTACGCCGCCGCCAAAAGCGGTATCCACGGCTTCACCAAGGCACTGGCCCAGGAAGGCGCGCGCTTCGGCATCACGGTCAACGCCATCGCGCCGGGCTATATCGATACCGACATGGTCGCCGCCGTGCCCGAACCGGTGCTGGAGAAGATCGTCGCCAAGATCCCCGTCGGCCGCCTCGGCAGAGCCAGCGAAATCGCCCGCGGCGTGAGCTTCCTCGTGTCAGAGCATGGCGAATTCGTCACCGGATCGACGATGAGCATCAATGGCGGCCAGCATATGTATTGATGGTTGCAGAGGGCGCTGCCGGCTGGCGGAAGCGCCCCTGCTCCCAGTCAGGATACGTAGATTCCGGCGACCTTCCAAATTCCGTCTTCTTGCACCATCGACACGGTTTCAGTCGCGCCCGCGCGATTTGTGTAATCCGTCCGGTATTTGACGATTACAATTTCCTGCGGCGAAGGGACGTCGTCAATTCCGATCAGTTTGCGCGACACGGTCTCGCCCAAACGCCCTTGCGCGCCGGTGGCGGTTTCGCGCCAGAGGGTAAGTGTGTTGGCCTCGCGGAATGACTGCGCTGTCGCATCGTAGCTGGCCTGCCAGTCGCGGGCGTCCAACAGGGCAAGCCAGTCTTCGGCGGCCGCTTCAATCGCCTGATCCCGGTTGGCTTCCGTCCATACTTGCGAGCCTTCTTCACCCGGCAGGAGCGGCGAGGAAAGCAGCAGCGCTGCGGTTATGAAAAACATGACAATACCTCCTATGATCAGGCGCCGGTTGCGGGACCGGTTGGTAGTTGGAGGAGTGTCGGAGTCGGCAGCCGGCGTGGCATCCCGAAAATCGTCGTATACAGAATTTTCGTATGTCCCGGCCTCGCTTTCTAACAGCAGCCGGGCCGCCTCGCGGCTGCTGGTCACGTCGAGCTTGCGGCGTGCGACGCGCAGCCTTTCGTTGATCGTGTGGACCGAGCGAGAAAGCTCCATCGCCATGGATTTCGCATCGTGACCGCGCGCCATCAGGCGAAGGGTTTCCTTCTCCTTTGCGGTCAGCTGCTCAAGGCCTTCACGATGCTCTGATGGGACCTGCGTCATCGCATCCAGCCTAGATCAGCCCAGCGCCGCGGCCACCCCGAAAAATTTGTAGGTGGGCCGTTCTCGCGACGGAACCTATGGGTGGGTTAGGAAATCAGGATGGAAGACCCATGGCAATCAAACCGACACGAACTTCAAGCGGGAGCTCGAGCAGTGTCGTAAATCCGGCCAATCGTCGGGAATGTCCCGAAGGGGTCAAAGTCTAGCAGCGCAAAATACCTACACTGCTACTTCAACCCATCAGGCGACCAGTGGTTTTGGACTCTCACCACAATCGGCCCTCTCCGAGACAAAAAAAGCCTACGGATGATTACGTCATTAACTGGCCTGTACGCTCTTGCGAAGACATCCTATCGCGATTTGGGCACGAATAGACAAATCAGGTATTTTCGAAGCCTGCTCGTCGAGATCCTGCTGGATTTGCTGGCTCGATTTTTTCTGCTGAGCGCCGATCCTTTCAGCTTCTCGGGCATAGCGCGTACGCATTTGGCCCATTAATTTCTTCTGATCGCCAGAAAAGCGGCCACCTTCACTGAGGTGATCGTTTATCGCTGCAAGCGCTATATTACACCTGAGCGCTTGTATGTAAGGCCCAACGTCGTCCTCAATCGCACGCACACTTCCGATTGAAAGCGACTGCGCCGCCCTCATCTCTGCAGCATCCACGACCTTCTGCGGCGGCTTCTCATTTTTCGGAGCATCGTCGGAGTTGCAGCCTTCCACCAGCAAAATAGTCGCGAAGAGGAACGGCAGATTCAAAAAATTCTTCATTCGCAATTTACTAGAGTACAATTCGGTTTGCTCCAACTGGCTAATTGTCTAGAGGAACGCGAATGCCTCGCCACCTCGCGCGCACCGACCAGTCTTCCAAGTTTTCCTTCTGGGCACTCGCTGCTTTCCTACTCATATTATGGATGGCGGGCGGGGCCTCGCGCGCTGACGCACTCGGTCAAACGGTTGTGCGTTTTTCCGCATGGGTCATTGTCATCTGTGCGGTGCTGTTCCTCCCGGAGTTCAAGTGGCGTAAAGTTCAAGCGCCGCTCATGATTTTCGGGGCAGCTGCCCTTCTCGTGGCGATTCAACTTATTCCTCTGCCGCCATCTTTATGGACGGCCTTTCCCGGCCGTGAGCTATTGAAAACGGCGGCGTCCGTGATCGGTGAAGAGCAGCCATGGAGGCCGCTTTCGATCTCACCGGCGGCAACCTTCAATGCGCTGAGCGCGCTGATCGTACCGGGACTGGTCCTAGTGCTAACGGCGGGCCTGACGCGAGTTCACCATTGGCGCCTCGTCACCCTCCTGCTTTGCCTAACTCTAGCCGGAGCCCTATTGGGTCTGCTGCAATTCTCTGGCGCTCAATTCGATCACCCCCTGATCAACGATATGCCGAGAATGATCAGCGCCAATTTCGCCAATCGAAATCACTATGCGCTTTCGCTAGCGATCGGCTGTTTGCTAGCGCTGGTTTGGGCCTTTGAAGGGGAAGAGGTCCGATGGAAAGTGGTCCTGGGTTTTGGTGTCGTTGTCCTCTTCGCATTGATGATCCTGGCTACCGGATCCCGAATGGGAATGTTGACCGGCCTCATTGGTGTCGCTCTGGGCTTAATCATTGTACGTCGCCGCCTTGGTCGGGAATTCAGACGCCTTCCTCGAAAGTTTGCGGTCGCTTCGGCTGTCGTGACTGTGGCCCTCGTCGCTGGTGCCGTTTTGCTCAGCATAAGCCTGGATCGCGCCGCTTCCATTGATCGCATTCTGGCGCTCGATGCGCGGGATGACCTCCGTGCAGGAGCCACCCCGATCGTGATAAACATGATTGGACAGTATTTTCCGGTCGGCGCAGGTTTCGGCACTTTCGATCCCGCCTTTCGCATCAGCGAGCCGGATTCTTTCCTCAGGCCTGCTTATTTCAACCACGCCCATAATGACTGGTTGGAAATCGTGCTCGACGGAGGGTTGCTCGGACTGATACTTATCGCAGCCGCACTGATCTGGTTCATTCGCCGCAGCCTAGCCGTATGGAAATGGCGCGACGAGACTGGTTCGAAACTCGGACAACTCGGCTCGGCAATTATTTTCTTGATAATGCTGGCGAGTATCGGTGACTATCCGGCGCGTACGCCGATGATCATGGCCGTGGTGGCTCTGTCTGCAGCTTGGTTGGCCCGGAATGGGCGCAATTTGCAACAAGAGGGCGGCGGTCCGCGGTATTGAACCGCGCGTGCTTTACGAAACTCCCAGAACTTTTATAAAGCTCCCCATCCACCCAGATTGGAATTGCCTTATATCATGCACAAAACTTGTGTTTTCCTATTGGCATCGCTGATGCTGTCCGGCTGCGTGAGAGGCTCTCCGCCGCTTGTTTCAACCCCCAGCCTTACGGTGGTTGAAGGGGCTACGGAACTGCCGGCGCCTGAGCGAACGGATTTGACCGCCGGCCCGCGCCTGGCATTGATAGGGCCGCTCGATACGATAAGCATCGATGTATTCGGCGTACCGGAACTCGGTCGGCAGATCCAGGTGGATGCCAGCGGCGGAATTTCTATGCCATTAGTGGGTCAGATGAACGCTGGCGGCAAAACGGGCGCCGAACTGGCTGAGGACATCGAAGTTGCCCTGGCTGGACGCTATGTCCGTGATCCGGATGTAACGGTAAATATCAACAGTTCGGTCAGTCAGGTGGTGACGATTGAGGGGCAGGTTGTAGAGCCGGGTCTCTATCCAGTCACCAACCAGATGACTTTGTTGCGGACCATTGCTTCTGCCCGTGGCTTGAACGAGTTCGCCAAGGAGGAGGAAGTCGTGATCCTTCGCAAGGTGGATGGTCAGCGGCTGGCTGGGTTGTATAACTTGAACGCCATACGTCGCGGCGCTTATGATGATCCAGCGATCTATGCGAACGATATCGTGATCGTAGGTGACAGCCCGCAACGACGTTTGTTCCGTGATATTGTTGCGACCGCTCCGTTGCTGGTTGCACCGCTCGTCGCGCTCCTCAATTAAATCTGGCCAAATTTAATGAATGAAATCTCCTTGAAAATTGACAAGCCCAATTCAGGCGGAGCGGACATGCAACATCAGACCGTTCCAGAGGCAGAAGAGGTTTCTGCCCTTCAGCATTATCTGAGGGTTGCTCTTCGTTGGCGGTGGGTCATAATTGGCGCAACACTTGCGGCAGTTATCCTTGGGCTTGTCGTCACGTTGCTGATGACGCCCAAATATATGGCGGAAGTGACGATCGAGATTTCCCGCGCTTCTGATCAAGTGACCAGTTTTGAGGGTGTGGAACAAGATGTCAGCCTGGCAGACCAGGAGTTCTACCAAACCCAGTACAGCCTTCTTCAGTCTCGCACTCTTGCAGAGCGGGTTGCGAGAGAATTGCGCCTTGTCGACAATCCCGGATTTTTCGAAATGTTTGACGCGGGCGGAGACAGTAATCCTGCTTTCGCAATGTCAAATGGTCGCTTCACGGCTCAGGGCAGAGCTTATCGACAACGAGTTGCGGGCCAGATCCTCCTGGACAACTTGAGTGTTGATCCAATCCGCCTGTCGCGGCTCGTCAATATCAGCGTGACCAGCCCCGAAGCAGGTTTTTCAGCACGTGTTGCCAATGCGTGGGCGGAAAATTTCATCGAAACCAATCTGGAACGCAGAATTCAGTCGACCTCTTACGGTCGCGAAGTCTTGCAGCGCCAGTTAGCCGAATACAAAAATAGGCTCGACGAATCCCAACGTCAGCTCGTGACGTACGCTTCCAACCAAGAGATTATCAATCTTCCGACCGGCTCGGGCAGCGAAGGCTCGACACAAGAGCGTTCGATATTGGCTGACAATCTCGTAGCGCTTAATACAGAACTGGCTCAAGCAACAGCTGACCGGATCCAGGCAGAGGCACGCTTCAGCCAGACTGGTGGAGGAAATTCTGCTGCGGCGTTGGCTAACACTACCGTAAACAATCTACGGCAGCGGCGCGCCGAGCTGGCAGCGCAGTACGAGCAACTCATGGTTCAGTTTGAGCCGGGATATCCGTCGGCCCGGGCGCTGCAAGAACAGATTGAGGCGCTGGACAGTTCCATTGCAAAGGAAGAAGCTCGGGTATCTGGCACCTTGCGAGGGGAATACCGGCAAGCGGCTCAGCGGGAAAATGCTCTGCAAGCCAAAGTTAATGAACTCAAGCAAGATTATCTGGATCTTCGCAGACGCTCTATCCAGTACAATATCTTTCAGCAGGAAGTAGATACGAACCGGTCTCTTTATGACGGTTTGCTCCAGCGCTTCAAAGAAATTGGCGTTGCGGGTGGGGTAGGCGTCAACAATATTTCCATTGTTGACCTCGCCGATGTCCCGCAAAATCCGTCCAGCCCGCGCCTCTTGATCAATCTTCTGATCTCTACTCTGGCAGGTATGATGATTGGTGCTGGAATCGCGCTGGGCTTGGAACAGCTCGATGAAACGATTGCAGATCCAACCGAAGTGCAGCGTCGTCTTGGCCTGCCACTGCTTGGTTCTGTGCCCAAGGTCAAAGACGAAACTCCGAAAGAAGCCTTGCTCGATGCGAAATCCGAATTGCTCGATGCCTATCTCACGATACAAACCAATTTGGGCTTCACGACCGAGCGCGGCGTACCGCGCAGCTTTGCGGTCACCTCGACACGCCCGGCCGAAGGCAAATCCACCACTTCTTTGGCACTTGCAACCACTCTTGCGCGAGCCGGGCGTAAAGTTATCCTCGTCGACGGTGATATGCGCTCACCATCGGTCCATCATCTGGGGGGCGTGGATCACGATCGCGGTTTGAGCAACTTCCTAGCTGGCGAAGACAATATCCAGAGCTTGACCTTTGAAATGAAGGATCTGGGCTTTACGGCCATGTCAGCTGGGCCCATCCCTCCGAATGCTGCGGAACTGCTGACAGGTAATCGCTTGGCGGTGCTGGTCGAACGCTTGCTGGAGACCTATGACCACGTCGTAATCGATAGCCCGCCCGTCCTAGGGTTGGCTGATGCTCCTCTGATTGCGAGTCACGTGGAGGGAATAATTTACGCCGTCGAATCGCATGGCATTCGGTCAACGCAGGTCAAGACGGCTTTGACCCGCCTCAGAAGCAGCAAGGCACATGTCTTTGGTGGTGTCTTGACCAAGTTCGATGCTAAGAAGGCCCATTACGGTTATGACTATGATTACGGGTACGGTTATGGCCGTGATGAGGATCGGGCCGAGTCAGCCTGATGACCACGCGGCGCTCAGCAAAGGCCTCAAGAAGGTCCGGGGCCGAATGGGCGCGCCGAGGCATTCTTGCGGCCACCGCAGCAATTACTGGTTATTTCGCGGTCAGCAATTCGGTCGCACACGTCATCGAACGAGCGGATGCTGATCGCGCGCATATGATCGCGCCCCGCGCTGGTGTATTTACCGCCGCCGCCGCTGAACAGAATTTTTCCATCTCGGCCGAAGCAGATGCAACTTCGCCAGCCGCTCGTTTGGCTCGACTGGCATTGCGGCAAGATGCGACAGCTACCAATGCGCTGAACGTGTTGGCACTTCAGGCCCAAATGCGGAACGAGACGGAAAAAACACGCGAAATTTTCCGCTATTCTCTGGCACTTTCCCGGAGAGAGCTCCAGCCCCAGCTTTGGACGATCGAAGAAGCAGTTGGTCGGGGCGACATCAAAGGTGCTCTTCGCGGGTACGATACAGCTTTACGTACTTCGGCGCGCGCCAAGGAAATCCTTTTTCCGGTTTTGAGTACAGCGCTAGTAGAGCCGCGAGTCAGAGCAGAACTCCTACCGATTATTGCGTCCCGACCTGCTTGGTCAGGGGCATTTCTGGCATATCTAGTTAATAGCAGTTCCGAGCCGCTGGCCGCGCTGTCCTTCATTCGGATGGCAGAAAAGCGCGGCTTGGCGATCACGGATGACGATCGCGCATTGTTGGTGAACGCCTTAGCGAGTGCAGAGGGCTACAAGCAGGCGTGGGATTACTACTCCACCTTTCACCCGGAGGCCGATCGAAGCCAATCGCGCGATCCGGAATTTACGTCAGGAGCTGGCGTGAAGACGCTGTTCGATTGGCGGGCAACGGAAGATCCGGAACTTTCTGCGGTCATTTTGGGAGGAAAGGCGGGCGGGGCGCTCGACTTTGCCGTCCCGTCGACGATTGGCGGTGTGCTGATGAGCCAGACACAGCTTCTGCCGCCCGGCATATATCGATTTCAGGGGCGCAGTAGCGGTATCGATCAGCCACGGCATTCGCAGCCCTATTGGTTGCTGCGCTGCCGCGATGGGCGCGAGCTGGGCCGGGTATCTGTTCCCAATTCGGATCAGAATAACGGCGAATTCGAAGGCGAATTTCAGGTTCGGGCTGATTGCCCTGAACAGACGCTGGTTCTGGTAGCGCGCGCCTCCGAATCCGTCAGCGGCTTACTGGGCCAGATCAATTTCGCAGCGCTGACTCCTGCGAGGGAGACAGGTAGAAGATGATGAAATATAGAAATTTCACCCGGAAGTTCTTCTGGGCCAAAGCTGGTGGCACATTCGCACTATGTCTTGTTTCAGGACTCGCCACTTCTGTTGCCGCACAGCAACTTCCCAATAGTCCTCCACCTCCTACGGGAGCCGTCGTCGACACACAGGCTGAAGGCCTCAACGACGTCGGACGTACTGCGGAGACCGGGATAGGCGAGATTGGAAGGCGGACTACCGGGACCATCAACGTGAACCCGATGGGTCGCATCAACTCCCGGATAGAGAACCGTATTCGAAATCGGTTACGGACAAGGATTGACCGTAATTACGATCCGCTCGAGAGCATTACCTCGCCCTTCGACAAAGCCGATCAAGAGACGCGTAGAAACGTCCCGAACTAGTCGTTTTCGCGGCCTGAAGTTCAAAACGAATGTGTTTCAAGTCGTTCGACGATATTCCGCACCGCGGCAGCAGAAGAGTAGTGCTTAGCAAACAGCTCCATGCACCTTTCGCGAATTTTTGGGCTATCCAAATCTTTGCCAAGTAAGCATTCGATGCGTTTCGCTAAGTCACCCGCCTCGCCGGCCTCGAGCACCTCTCCAACGGCATTGTCTCTAATCAGGTCCGCCAGATCATTATCGCGGTTAACACTTGCCAGAACGGGAAGGCCACACTGCATGTATGTCAGGAACTTACCTGGAATATTATGTGATTTGTGCCGTGGGTCGAGCGAGACAATTCCTGCATGACACTGGCGGTAGAGGTCCGGGATTTCGTCGGGATCGATCTCGTCGAAAAACAGGGTATTCGTAAGTTTGCGTGTCTCAGCGTCGCGTTTTAAGCGATCACGTTCGCTGCCACGACCAACTAGCAAGAAGCCTAAATCATTTCGGTCTTGAAGACGTTCGGCCGCATCGAGGACAATGTCCATATTTTGCGCGACCCCCATGTTCCCGGCATAAACAAACACTTTCCGGCCTGCTAGAGAGGTATCCGCAATGTTTATCGAGCAAGAGCGAGCCCCAGGCTTACCAAGCCAGTTTGGGAGGACTTCCAACACCCGCTTCGGTTTTCGTTTCCATTGTTCGAAATAAGCCAAGTTGCCTTCTGTCTGTACACCGATCACATCGGCGACAGAGTATTGATAGCGCGCTACAGACCTGAAAAATTGGAAGGCTGGGCCACGCCCCATTAGTTGCATGTCTGCAGCCCATTCCGGAAAAATGTCTCTGACGATCAAATAGCTTTTGCAACCACTTTCGGTCTTTAACGCCTGCACGAGCGGAGCGTGGAAAATCGAAGGAGAATACCAAATTAGCCCGTCCCACTTTTGGTTGGCGAGAGGGCTAGCACGTAGGCTCCGCAACATTGCATAGGGCATAGCAAGCTCGCTTAACGTGCGCCGAGCATAGCCAATGTCCTTTGTTTGCGGGGCGCGCAAGCGAACGACTTGTACACCATCGTACATCTCTACTCGCCAAGGCTCTCGACGGGTGAGATCGTGCGAGGGCAGCATTACCGTCAGCTCATGCCCTTGCGCTGCAAATTCTCGCGCTAGGTCACGTAGTTGGATAGCACCCGAAGTTCTCAGGGGCGGGAATGTGTCCGCAATCAGCGCCAGTCGCATCGGCTGTTCAGTATTTCTTCCACGTTACGCGGTTGACGTAATCGGTATAAGAATGAATTATCCGGACCACTTTTTCGCTGACATTGGGCATGGTGTAGTCGGCGACCAAGCGCAGGGTACGTTCCTCGCCGCAAGATTGGCTTTCCAAGATAGCGAGGCCTTGGCGGACACGATCTACAGACAGTCCTACCATCATCACAGACGCCTCTTCCATCCCTTCAGGCCGTTCGTGTGCTTCGCGTAAATTGAGGGCTGGGAAGTTAAGTATCGAGGATTCTTCAGTGATGGTGCCGCTGTCAGAAAGCACAGCCTTCGCATGCATTTGCAAATGCACGTAGTCGAGGAAACCCAGCGGTTTCATCAGGCGAACCGCAGGATGGAAGGTCATTCCCGTGGCCTCCACCCGATTTCGGGTCCGAGGATGGGCGGAGACTATTACTGGCAACTCATGATCTTCGGCTACTGCGTTGAGTAAGTTGGCGAGGCGCGTGAAAGTTTCATCCCCGTCGACATTCTCTTCACGATGCGCGCTGACCACGAAATAGGCCCCAGGTTGCAACTTCAGTTCGTTCAGCACCTTTGAGGCGTGCACTTCTGGCAAGTAATGGTGCAACACTTCGTACATCGGGCTGCCCGTCTTGATCACCTGGTCTGGCGGGAACCCCTCACGAAGAAGATATTCTCGTGCAATTGTGCTATATGTCAGGTTGATATCTGAGACGTGGTCGACAATGCGCCTATTTGTCTCTTCCGGAACGCGCTGATCAAAGCATCGATTACCGGCCTCCATATGAAAGATCGGTATCTTTCGGCGTTTGGCGGCGATCGCTGAGAGACAGCTATTCGTATCACCGAGCAAGAGAACCGCATCAGGCGAATGGTCCACCATGGCCTGGTCTGCCGCAGCGATGATGCGTCCGATCGTCTCTGCCGCCGAGCCACCTGACGCATTGAGAAACAAATCGGGCTCCCGTACGCCTAATTGTTCGAAGAAAATTTGGTTGAGCTCGTAGTCGTAATTTTGGCCCGTATGTACGAGTATCTGGCTGCACGCCTCGTCAAGTCGGCTTATGGTTCGGGATAGCCGAATGATTTCGGGGCGAGTGCCCACGATAGTCATGACTTTCAGCTTTCTCACTTCAAATTCCCTGCACGTTTCTTGCTGCTTCCAATGTCTCGCTACGCTGCCTTCCGTCTCGAATTGCGCGCGTTGCCTAACCTTAGCTGCGCAGCCTACTTTGATTGGATGTGCTGCCTGTAGTCTTGATGCATCAGTTCCAACAATTCCGGCCACGAGAGAGGTGCGTATCCTGTCGCATGCCGGAAGCGGTCGGAATTAAGCGATCTATCGATATCGACAGTTTCATCTGGCACGATGTCCAATCGCTTCCCATAGATCTCGGCCAGCAATGACAGGAGATCAAACTTGCTGATTGGATCCGCCGAGAGGTGATAAACACCGCGTAGACCCATATTCCCAATCACCATATCACGAATAATCTGTGCCACCACGATGGTAGGGAGGCCTGAAAAAATAGCCTTTTTGTATCCCTTGATCCAACCATCTTGGCTGAGAAACCAGTCAACGAGGCTGTAAGCGCTTTCGAGCTCGTGCCCGATGATTGAGGTTCTGAGGGTAACCGCGTGAGGGTAATCGGTTTCACCTAGATATTTCGTCCTGCCGTAAAGATCATCGGCATCTGCGACATCGTCTTCCGTATATCCACCTTTCTGCCCCGAGAACACGCAATCAGTGCTCATATGAACCAGCCTTGAGCCGCTAGCTTCGCAAAGCTTAGCAAGGCGATGCGGGAGCACAGCGTTCATCGTGAGGGCAGTCAGTGGATCCATCGCCGATTTCTGCTGTTTGATGATACCGACGCAATTGATCACAGTAGTCGGACTGGCTTGGGCAAACGCTGAAACGAGAGCGCGATCTTGGGTCACGTCCACATCGGTGATGAGCTTCTTACGTTCTTCAGGAGTGAAATGATGGGCTTTTGCCGGAGAGCGAAGCGTTCCAGTCGTCGAGAACCGCCCGTCTTCTGCGAACAAGCGGAAAACGGCATTGCCAAGCATGCCACCGGCTCCAAGAACCAAAATTCGTTGTTTTTCGGTATCTTCCATTTAACAGAACGCTTCCGCGAGTTCGGCCGCGTCGCCTCCTTCTCAATTTAGGTCTGCGATGACAATCACGACTTTGCCGACTGGCCTATTCCTCCGGCTCTATATATTCGCCCCGCATCGCAGCTCGAATGAAGCTCAATTTTTGCAGCAAAGCCTGCATGCCGACGACATCGAGACGAGTAGTGTTCTGTGAGTTATAGTCTTCTGCTTCTGAGATTTTAATCTCGCCTTTTTCGAAGAACTTATCATAATTGAGATCCCGCAAGTCCGGAGGAATGCGATAATAATCGCCTAAGTCTTCGGCGGCAGCCATTTCCTCACGGCTTAGCAAGGCTTCGAATTGCTTCTCGCCATGACGAGTTCCGATCGTATTGATCGTGTGATCGGGCGCCCCGAGGAGATCGGTGAGAGCTCGAGCAAGTGTCGAGATCGTTGCCGCTGGCGCCTTTTGCACGAAAATCTCACCCGGTTTGGCGTGTTCAAATGCATAAAGGACCAAGTCGACTGCGTCGTCGAGCGTCATCATGAAACGAGTCATTTCAGGATCTGTAATCGTAATCGGCTGACCGGCGCGAATTTGATTGGTGAAGAGTGGTATCACCGAGCCGCGGGAGGCCATCACATTGCCGTAGCGCGTAGCGCAGATCATCGTACTGTCAGTGACGCGCGATTTCGCAACAATAACCTTTTCCATCATCGCCTTGCTGATGCCCATGGCATTGATGGGATAGACCGCCTTATCGGTACTCAGGCAGACTACGCGCTCCACGCCAGAATTGATCGCGGCTTCCAAGGTATTTTCAGTACCCAATACGTTGGTCTTGACCGCTTCTAATGGATAGAATTCACACGACGGAACCTGCTTGAGTGCGGCGGCGTGGAAAATAAAGTCGCTCCCGCGGACCGCATTTAAGATTGATTGGTAATCGCGAACGTCGCCGATATGGAACTTGAGCTTTGGATTGTTGTATTTCTTCCGCATATCGTCCTGCTTCTTCTCGTCACGACTGAAGATGCGGATTTCGCGAAGATCGGAATCGAGAAAGCGCCGCAGTACGGCATTCCCAAAGGAGCCAGTGCCCCCAGTAATCAGGAGGGTTTTGTCGCGAAACATTATTTAATCACTTTCATTTTGTTTTGCTTTGCGATTTCCTGGAACATTCGCAGGTTGTCCAACCGCGTTTTTTCGGAAGCGGCGTAGCGCTCGGCATACCGCAAAGCATCTGCTCGGCGTGCCTTTTGCTCGGAGTCGCTCAATTGCGCAACCGTTTCGATGTAAGCCCGCCATTCTTCGAGCGCGCCCAAAGGGAGGCGGGCGACGGCATTCGTACCATCCGATTGCCACGGCGTCTGATCGCTGGTTAGAACTGGTGTCCCGGCTTGTAGAGCCTCAAAAATTACATGCCCGAAGTTTTCGCCGTGCGTTGGGAAAGCGAAAAGATCGGCTTGCGCGAAAGCTGTGCCAACCTCTTCTGGCTGCAACTCACCTTTGTGGCGAACCAAAACATGCACCGGAAGCTTGGCAATGCTCGCCAGACATTTCTTCCAATATTCTTTATCTTCAATTGGACCGTAAATTTCAAGTTCAACAGCTGATTGTACATTTTGAAGTATTTCGAGCAGTCCGATCAAGTTTTTTTTGGGAGAAATGCGGGATATGAAAGCAAGGCGCGCCAACCCATCCGTCTTGACTGCGCTTAGTAGCGGAGTCTTTACGCGTATGTCGACTGGATCTGCTGCAACGAATATTCGAGAAGCAGCATCCGGAAATTGTCTCGAAATGTCGTTCTTCTCGTCTTGAGTTGAGGCATGCCAATAAACTAGCCGGTACACACCAAGCTTACGCGATAACCAAATGAAGAAACGCTTTCTCCCGCCCTTCAACGCAAGCGCTCCTGGGGAAAATTCGCCTCTCGGAGCAAGTAGTAATGGTAAACCGAAGGAACGCCTCCAGTTCCGCCAAACGATCGCAATTGACCCCTTCAAGCTAAAGAAACTATTTAAGTAGATGACATCAAAATCACCAGCCGACAGCGCTCGCTCTAAAGCCAATCTGCCAAATGCACGGTTAGGCGCATAATATACTTGGCCATGGGGATACTCCTTCCACCGACCAGCATGAATCCCTTCGTATGGCTTACTATTCCCGAGATCATGATCGCGCGTAAGAAATCCGAAAACTACTGGTCCTTGCAAAATCCGCGACATGTTGAGAAGCGTCCGTACTGGCCCACCCGCCTTGAAGCCGGGCAAAAAGAAGTCAGCCACTGACAGAACTTTAATCATATCTACACACCCTACGCCACCAAGAGGCGCTGGACATTTATAAAGTCCACATTTTGTGAGGTTATGTATTGCTCAACGCTCGACCCATGGTGGTAAACATGAACCTCCTGGTAATTCTGGGATAAATTTAAAATGACAATTTCTGCAGGCACTCTATTGTCTATCTGAACTATATTTGAATGAAGATTGCTTCTTTTAATATGGGGATGGAGTTTTACAAAGGTATCGCCATCTAGGTCGGCCAGCATTTCGATTGCTGCCTCATCTATCTTCCAATTCGAAAGGTATAAATTGCAGATGTGATGATGGGATGAGTATTCTATTTGGTGACCGAAGATGTAGTCCAACTCTACGGAAAGTCTAGAAATCGTGTCTTCTAATCGCTCTGCAATTTGAACAACTTCCGCTTTGACTTGTGGGAAAACGTCTCGATAGCGCTGTTCGTCAAACACGAAGACCGTGTTAGTTTTACGATGGCCACCAAGGTATGTCCCAACACCTACTGCATCAAAAATAACCTTCTTCAGGCCTGCATACAGATCAGTTCTATAAGTACCCACCCCATCTTCAAAGACAACGATGTTAATATTAGGACGCACTGCCCTAATTGCCATTAAGTCCAAATAGCGCTGAAAGCTCGCATCACTGTCCAAGTAAAGATGAGCAGTCTTGTCTTTTAAGCTGTCGATGTATGCCTGGCGATGAGATGGGAAAAACGAAACTTCAAGCCCATCATATTCCCAGTTTAGTTCTGACAGACGTTTGTAGACATTCTCAGCACCGTTGAAATAGTCCACTATTTTCAACTTGGAAATTGACTTGATGCCGAGTTGCCGGATGAGAGACAGCGATATCATTATATGCAGGGGTGTTCCCGCAATAAAGCTATGGGTTTCCAATCTTGTATCTTGCATCTCTGCGTTCTCAGCGAACCAAATTTTCTGCACGGACCGCCGTATTCCGCGCCACGTCGCTCGCCAAGACGGCACCCACTACGGTATCGATGTGCTTGGGAGCGACACCAAACCCGGGCCTGACACTGCGCACAGCGTCGGGAGTTATGACTTCACCGGCCTTCATATCCTTGACGAAATACAGCGACCGGCGGAACTGCACATTGCCCTGCTCGCTAGATTTACGCCCGTAATTTACTTCGCCTAGTGATTCCCACGCCGTTTTAGCTCCCGTACAAAGTGCGGCCAACTCTTCGGGCTCGAGGGAGAAGCTGTCGTCTGGCCCCCCACCCTTCCGGTCGAGCGTGAAATGCTTCTCAATAATGGATGCACCCAAGGCCACGCTGGCAATAGCGGTAGTGTTATCGAGGGTGTGGTCCGACAGCCCTGTCACGAGGCCATGGCGGGCAATCATGTCTGGTATGGTGCGCAGGTTATAATCCCCAGCCGGGGCCGGGTAGCCGCTCACGCAGTGAAGCAAGGCTAGCTCTCTACAGCCTCCGCCACGGGCGGCATCCACCGCCTCGGCAATCTCTTCTGCATCGGCCATTCCCGTGGAAATAATCATCGGCTTACCGGTGGCCGCAGCGTAGCGGATCAGCGGCAGGTCAACAGCTTCGAACGAGGCGATCTTGTATGCAGGGGCGCCGAGATCCTCCAGCATATCGATCGCGGTCGTATCAAACGGCGAGCTGAAAATGGTAATGTCTAGCTTGCGGGCATGATCGAACAGCGGCTCGTGCCATTCCCAAGGAGTGTGAGCCTCTTCATAAAGCTCATATAGCGTGCGCCCGTCCCAAAGACCGCCCTTGATGCGGAAATCTTCGGCATCACTATCCAGAGTGATAGTGTCAGGCCGGTAGGTCTGAATCTTCAATGCATTTGCGCCGGCTTTTTTCGCCGCTTCGATAATGCGATACGCTTGATTGAGGTCTCCATTATGATTCGCGGACATTTCCGCAATCACGTACGGTGGATAGGCGCCACCGATTTTCCTTCCGGCGATTTCAAATTCAGTCATCTTGCTTCTCCAGCCGTATTAGGTAGCGATGCCCCCTAAACCGAAAATAGGCGGGAAATCGATTAGGATCACAGACGCGTATCAGATCAAACTGCTCGGCGATTGTTTTGGATGGGTCTACTTCGCTGTCCTCTGGCGTACGGCGGGGCAAATAGGAAATGCCGTCCTTCGCTTGCTCTATAGGCAACACGGCATCGAAATTATCCAAAGCAAAGTTCATGAGTTCAATTTCAGCTTCAAATAACAGATCGTTAATTTCGTCCCATAGAGCGTGTTTTGGAACAGGAAAATAAAGCTGTTTCCAGATCCGTCCGCTATCAACTTTATCTTCCGCTTCGAGCATCGAAAGCGTGATGCCGTCAGCACCGTTAAGAAGCTGCCAGATATGAGGACTCCAACCACGCCCTTGGGGAAGAGCGCTTGCGTGTAAAATTAAGCAAACTCTGTACTTGGCGCGGTCTTCTTCCCTAATTAGCTCGCTGCAGGAGATAAGGAACAGCAAGTCGCCTCCAGCACAATCAGTTTTACTCCGCACTATCTCGACTTCGTTGCGTTCACCTACACTCGCCTTCCAGCGGCTGAGATATTCGTTAACCGGGTGCGAAGCGTCGCTGCACAAAACTGTAACCTTCATTGCAATCGCCCCAACAATTCGTTCGCCACCCGCTCGGCCCCCAAACCGTCGGTAACCCGACTTGAAATACCGCTCTGTTCAGCCAACTGGGTCGAGCAATCTTGAGCGACTAATGAAGAAAGCACCTCTCTTATCGTTTCGTCGTCGGCAAGAGTGGCCGCACCGATCTGAGCCAACTGACGCGCGATGACTAACTGATTCTCGGCGACTACATATTGAATCGTCGGCAATCCCAGGCAGCATCGCTCCCACGAAGTTCCGCCCGCAGCACCGATTGCCAAGTCGCTTTTGGTCATAAGGCGCGCCATATCGGTGACACCGACGCGCACATGTGTGGCAAAACGCATTTTTCTGGCGTAATCCTGTACTTTGGCGAACCAAGGCGCTTGCGACCCCATTACCACGGTGAGCTTCATTTGCGAGGGCAAATCTGAGGCTTCGATTGCGTCGAGCACACGGCCTGTCGCATTGTCTTTGTCGACGCCGCCCATAGTGATGAGCACATGACGAAGTTCAGGCGCGTTGCGCCGTGCAAGACTCTCCGCCCGACTGGCGGCGAATTCGGGCCGTAGCAACGCATACTGCGGACCTAAAAATGTCTGCACTTCAGAGCCAAGGTGATCCGCATAATCGCCGTGTGTTCTTCCAAGTGTGGGATCAAGCAGTAGCTCGCAGTCGTGAGGCCGATCGGCCAGATCGTCCATAACCATCAATCGCTCGCAAGCCGAGCGCAAGGCGCGTTCCCAACGGCAATCGATCGCATAGTGATCGACCACCAACCAAGCTGGCCGCTCGCCCGCGAGCGATTGCTGCGTTTGCTCGGCATCGACGCCCCACTCAACTCCCAGCCATGCAGCATGAGCTGTATCGCCGTCCAATGTAGTACGCGAATTGGGCGGCGGCGGAAGAACGCGTACTTCATGGCCGCGATCAACAATCTGATCGAACAGGTGACCGCAATGTTTGCGGGAGATGAAAAGCGTCCTCGCCCCGCACTCGCGCAACCGATCTGCCAGCGTCAGACAGCGCATGACATGACCGGTGCCAATCTCGAGCGAGGCGTCAGTTCGAAAGGCTATCAATGGAGGAGTAGAAGCCGTGTCTATCATACGGAAGTTGCTGTTTCGCTTCGGCTCAAGACTTCAAACATCAACTCAGCGCGCTCCCAATCTTCCAAGGTATCGATATCTTGCACACGATGACGTGGCAAAATCACAGGTGCACTATTGGGCCCGAAAAGCGGTAGGTTCTGCTGCCAGGATCCAGCTCTTCCCCAATAAAATTGTCCGGCGTCATGCCATGCCTCCACCAGATCCTGGGACCGCGTCTGCTCGTATTCGGGCTGGAACATCGTTACGCGTTGATCAGGCTCTAGACGCAATGCGCGCTGGATCGGAAAGGCGTAGCTTGTTACCGAGAAGGCATAGTCTGCGGCCGACGCCTGGAGAGCGGTGAAACCGCGTTGCAGATCTTCTTCCTTGAGAAACGGCGCGGTTGCATAAATGCAGCAGACTTCTTGAGGCGCCCTTCCTCGTGCTTCAAGCCACTGCACCGCGTGGGCTATCACCGGAACGGTTCCGCATTGGTCATCAGAAAGTTCCGGCGGCCGGACGAAGGGAGTCTCCGCGCCTTCCGCGCGAGCGACCTCTGCGATCTCGGCGTCATCGGTACTCACTATCACGCGGTCGAAACAGCCGCTCGCCATTGCTGTGTCAATCGACCAGGCGATGATCGGCTTTCCGTGAAAAAAACGAATGTTCTTGCGGGGAATTCGTTTACTTCCGCCCCTTGCAGGGATGACCGCAATCCTCATGCAGCCAAGGCTTCGCGCAGTGCCCCCACAACACGATCCTGATCCTCAATACTTAGCAGAGGATGCATAGGGATGCTAATTGCCTCGCGATAGTATTGTTCGGCCTCGGGATAATCTCCGTTCTTGAAACCGAACTGCCGATAGTAAGGCTGTGTGTGCACGGGGATGTAATGCAAATTAACAAGAATCTCCCGATCGCGTAAATACTCGAAAACCTGACGATGGCCGGTACCAATCGTATCCAGTTGAAGACGTATGACGTACAGGTGAAAGGCTGAATAGGATTCTGGACTCTGCCAAGGCAAGGTAATTGGCAAGTCCGCAAGCAGGTCATTGTAGCGAGCTGCGATTTCATGCCGCCGTGCAACAAACTCGCCGAGCCGCGAGAGCTGGCTGACACCCAACGCGGCTTGCAGATCAGTCATGCGATAGTTGTACCCCAACGCCACCTGCTGATAATACCAGGGACCATCCATCGGTCCCGTCATCAAGTCCGGCTCCCGGGTGATGCCATGGCTTCGCAACAAGCTTAGGCGTGTGGCCAGATCGTCATCATTGGTCACTGCCATGCCGCCTTCAGCTGTCGTGATGATTTTTACCGGATGAAAGCTGAAGACGGTGATGTCACTGTAACGGCAATTTCCAATCGGCTCGTTTCTGTAGGATCCGCCGATGGCATGGGAGGCATCCTCAATTATCCGGAAGCCATACTTGGCTCCCAAAGCATGAATAGCTGCCATGTCGCAGGGTTGGCCTGCCAGATGCACCGGGACTACAATTTTCGGCAGTCGGCCTGCCTTCTCCGCCTCGATCAGCTTAGCTTCAAGCGCATCGGGTGAAAGATTGTAAGTTTGCGGATCGATATCCACGAAATCGACGCTTGCACCGCAGTATAGGGCGCAATTGGCCGACGCTACGAAAGTGTTTGGTGTAGTCCAAAGCCAGTCACCAGGACCGAGATCGAGGGCCATGCAAGCAATGTGCAGCGCTGAAGTAGCACTGTTTACCGCTACGGCATGTCGCGCATTGACCGCTAGCCTGACGCCTTCTTCAAACCGTTCGATCGCAGGCCCTTGGGTCAGGTTGACGGAACGCAAAACGCTTACGACTGCATCTACGTCGTCTTGATTGATATCTTGTTGACCGTATCGAATGACCATCGAATTCCAACCGCTTTCATTGAGAGTTGAAACGGTGCTGGCGGGCACCGAACAAAATTTTGAGGTATGCAAGACTCTTCCAGATGAGCACCACTAACATACCGAGCAACACACCCATCGGCACTGCATATGGACGAGAAACGTGGGTCAAGGCTAGCGTCGCAATGATAAAAACCACCAATCCAACCACGTGACTGACAATGATAGGCCTGTCGCGCCGCATGGCGTAGAGCGCATAATGGGGCACCATGGCTAGCGAGTAAGCGATGGCCGCTGCCAGAACCCAATAATATAGGTCAATTTGCGCAACATAGATTTCACGTCCGATCCAACCGAGGAGGACAGGAATTATGAGAGCGCTCGAGACTACGAAAAGTGCGCTGGCTCCAATTGCTTGAGCCGCCATTTGGCAAACTTTACGGTGCAGCTCGTCGAACTTCTGTTCGCTACCAAGAACGATTAGCTCAGGGTAGCGAAAAGAAAAAACCGCAGCGTCGAGGAACACACTTAGCGCACTGGCAACTCCAAAAAACAAAACATAAGCTCCGACCACTTGGATACTTGCGAGATCTTGTAGCCAGAAGCGATCAATGGTTTGAATTGCCCGCACGGACAACGTGGCGATAAGGAAAACTCCGCTGACCCGGATACCTTTCCTAATCCATGACCAATCAACAGACTTGCGCCAACCTCCGAGGCGCATTTTGCGTAAGGTCCACAGTCCGATTAGAGAAGCAAGCATTCCTGCAGTAGCCCAAGCCGCCATCACGAAATTGAGATTACGGGCCTCTTCGCTAAATGCCATGACAGCAGCAACCGCGATTGCCCAACTGCCTTGGCGGACAAACAGAAGTGCGCTTGCAGTAATCTGTTTTGAAAAGATGATCAGCAGGCGAAAAATTTCTTGGTTGAGGTGCTCCAGAACCAAGATCGGAAGAAACCACCAGACAAGGGCTCTCGGAAGGCCAGCCTGCGGAAGAAGCCACAACAGTGCGGGTGACAAGACTACATAGATGAGACCCACTAGAGCTGCTTGACTCTTGAGCATGTGACCTTGCGTTGCCCGATCGACGCGCACGATTTCTCGCGTCGTGTAGACGTAAAGGTCCAGCCCGAAACCGAGCAACGCGTATCCGATTGCCGCAGAGAAAAGACCATAGATGCCGAGCTCAGCGGCGTCCAAAAACTTTGCCAAAATGAAGACGAGCACGAAACGTGTGCCGAGCGTTCCTGCTCTCATCACGACGTTGAGAACAGGAGCAACCGCTTGCAAGGTTGAACGCGTCATCAAAACAGAAGTGTTCGGAAATCTGGCAACTCTGCCTTCCACAGCATCAGCGTGCACCGAAGCCAGTAAGCATCGTCTTGATCGTCCGCCCGACAACAATAAGATCGATCCAGAATGAGTAATGCTTGATATAATAGAAATCGAAATGAAGTTTTTCAGTCACATCCTCCACGTTTGCGACATGACCTTGGTGGACTTGCGCCCAACCGGTAATACCCGGCCGCACTATGTGTCGATAGGGATAGAACGGAATCTCCCGCTCATACCATTGAGAAAGGACAAGCGCTTCGGGGCGCGGTCCGATCCACGACATTTCGCCTTTCAGAACGTTGAGTAACTGGGGCAACTCATCAAGACGGGTTTGACGTAGGAAACGTCCAACTGGCGTGATCCGCACGTCATTGTCCTTCGTAACGGCAGCCTCCAAGCGGTCAGATGATTCAGGCCGCATGGTATCTGAACGAGGCGTAGTCGTCATGGTCCGCAACTTGAAAACCTCGAACGGCTTACCGCGATATCCCACCCGCGTTTGACGGAAGATTGCGGGCCCAGGAGAGGTAAGCCTGATGAGGAGCGCCAAAACGGCCAAGAGCGGGCAAAGCAGCACGATAGCTACGAGAGCCAGCACCCAGTCGGTTACGTGCTTCACTGTCATCCACGCATACAGCGGACTAAGGGTGCCCAGACTGTTCTCCGACAAATGCTTAATTTGCACTTTGCCAGTAATTGACTCCCTGAGATGCTTCAAATCATAGACAGGTACGCCCTCAAGAGCAAACGCGGCCAAACGGCGCTCCCATTCGCTCGATAAATTGCCTGACAGATCAACACTTATAGCATCGATTCCGTGACAATCGACCTCAGGACTTTGCAAGACACGCCATTTGACATTGGGTATGGCGGTTAAGTCCTGAAAATAACCTTCAGGCACTACGCCGATACACAGTTTCGCAGATTTCCGCAGAACGGCGTAAAGAACGGAAAGTAAAATAAGGTTTATTGCAAAAGTACTAGCGATGAGAAGCCGGCTGTAAGGCAGGCGCATCATCAACAAGATGAGCAATAGAATTCCGTAACATACAGCCAGGCTTGGAAAGGTGTAGGATGATTCTTCGACACCTGGATAACGCCCCAAGCTTTTTATAAGTACCGTCCCCGACAAAGAAGCAAGCAAGCAACCTAGTCCCGTGAAAGCAGTAATTTCCAAATTTGATGGCTGCGCGATAGGAAGATAAATTAATATTATAGTTTGAACTATAATGGATGCGGATACTAAACTGGCTTGATACCCTCTCCTTAAAAATATAAAATTTCTTGGAAAAGAGACGTCCATGATATTTCAATAACCTTTTGAGACCTAAGGCACCAAGATTCTAATCTTCAAAGAACACCGGATTGACAAATTCATGCCGTTTCAAATAGGCAATTTATAATTTTCTTCCCAGATATCTATGCTCTGACCCACGTTCCTGGAAACCCTGCCTTCGTACAAATGAAACTCGTTGCCCCTTTTTCAGGCGCAGCATTATGCAGGGCATCGCCTACAAACCAATTGCCGGTACTTGGCGGAGCGATCACTGTACAGGCCTGTCGAGTGTCAAAATAAGGCCTGATATCGTTGACATCCGCGATTGTGTAGACCGTAGGGTCTGAATGATGGGTAGTGCGTCCAGCCGCGGCCTCGACTCCATGTGGATGAAACAACAGCTGCATCCATGACATGGGCGCCTCCAGACGAATAGCCAAGGTAATGAGGCACCATTCGCCGTCACGCCATGCCCTGGAATAACCAAAAGTAACATAGTCACGTGAGCCGTTAGATGTCGCGCCGTCCACTCGCATACTAATATAAGGATCCCCAGGCGGGCCCTTGTCGGGAAGGCGATTAAATAACCAAGAAGTTACGACCCAGTCGCCCTTTTCACCAGCCAATGTCGCGCGCTTTTCGATAAAAGTGCGATCGGAAGTAGAAAATCTCTGTACGGGCATAGCGATGCCTGTCTGCGGGCTCGTTGCACGCACCAACTCCCCTTCGGGCTTGGTCACCGCCGATGCGGAAGCGAGAAGTGAGGGGCGAGCCGACCAAATCAAGCCGTCAGGCCTATCCAAACGGCAAAAGCCGTAAATCGCCGTATCAACTGAATTTTTCAGGGTGCTAGCTTCATCCCCTCCAGTCATAGCCGGCATGACTTTATGTGTAACATTAGGCCAGCAAGGGTCGATGCAAGCGCCCATACCACAGAAGCTCAAAAGAACCTTGTGTGCGATATTATCGTAGTTCAGCACACTATAATTGTTTGGACCAACTGAATAAGGGCCCACTATGTCTCGCAAATGGACGCATGCCTTCCCAACATTAGCCTCGAAGTAGTTTCCCCTTACTGAAACGTCCCGGTGGCCACCGAAGACGAAAACTGGATCACGCGTTGCTTCTAAAATATTATTCTCGATGGCAACGTCTTGTCCTGAGATCGCTATACCTCCTTGGCCCGGAAGGTATCCATTTTGCCCTGCCTTGTTATTAGTGAAGCGGAACGCGTTGAATTGCGTCTTATTCATGCTTCGTACAATCCACCGATTTCGGTTGATCACACAGTTGTCGATTAACACCCCACCTACGGCATATTCTTTGCCTTTGCCTTTGTAACTATCGAATGCCGATATGAAGCCGTGGACACCAAGCCTGCTGAAGGTGTAGCCATAAAAAAATGCGTCCTGCACCTCCCATCCAAAGGCACATTCTGGCTGCTCTCCTTCTTCGAGCGCAGCTAGATTGAAGTTTTCGGCGCAGAAAGCGCCATCACCGCTGTGTCCGGCAAGAAAGCGAATTGCGGAGCGGCCACTGTGCACTGGCACAAGCGTGGAGGGACATTTTTTCCCAGGCCTGAATCTACCGGGATAGACCTTCCGCGTACCGGTACCTACGATGTGAACACCGTTATAAGGGATAGCTATTTCGCGCGTCACCTTGGAGGCACCATGCGGAAGGTGCAGCGTACCCCCTCCAGTAAACTCCAAATACGCGAGCGCCGCTTCCCAAGCTTCGCTGTCGTCTGTCGCGTTGGCAATCGAGTCAGATCGCTCCAAATCGAACTTAGCACCGAACCAAGTTATCTGAATCCCACCATTCACGGCCCGCTTCCACACACCTCGCTTACCGGTAGGGTCATCGGGCGAGGGAACATGGATCGCTTGCCGTAAGTCGACTTTAACCGCTTCGGTAAAGTCGCCAGAGTGCCAACGAAGAATGCCTTCACGGCCTTCCTCTAAAAGTAATATTGCCTCTTGCTTTTGCATACTGCCGAGAAGCTGATTTCGATGTGCGAGATGGCATGCGCCGGCTTCCATTGCGGAAGCCTTGCCGGTCACCAGCCCGACGCTGCTACTCGCGGCAAGAGCACCGAGCGACTGCCTTCGGCTGAGACCCTCATTCACGCGAGAATCCTCGCTTGTCCACCAGACATTTCAGTGCTTTTCCTGACAATCATCTCTACATTCGGTCTTGTTAGCCAACACTGAAAGGCGCGCCCCATCCATGCTCTTCACGGTGGAGCGCGCTTCAGGCTTGTAAGTAGCCCCCTGCTTATCGCAAAGGGGAATTGATGATCCCTGAACATGCCTACAGCTCGACCACATTCTCGACCAGCGCCGAACGGCTGTGGACGAAGCGGAACCTGCTTATCGCCGTTGCGGTAGGAGTCGCTGCTTTTGCCTTCTACAACTTCGTACTATACAATTACTATTACGGAGATCCGGCCCATTATCAGAGGTATTATGACTCTCTCATAGGGAGAGACTTAATTTGGGCGCTTAGATCGCAGAGCGATTATCTTGGAAGCTCGGAGATCATCTATCCAATAGTCGCGTGGATCGGTTCAAATGCCTTAATCGAACGGTACGTTTTCATGGCCGCGATCGACGGCGCGATGTATGCAGTCATCTATAACACGTTGCGAATCCATCGATGCCACCCAGTATTCATTGCTCTTTTTCTAACCAACTTTTACGTTATCGTATTGGCGACATCGGCTGAGAGGCTGAAGTTTTCGTACATTTTTCTTTTCCTAGCTTTGATGACTGCTGGCCGTATTAGGCTGATATGGATCGCTCTTGCGCCGCTAGCCCATTTTCAGTCGCTCATCACGCTTGGATCAGTTTTCGTCTGGCACTTTTTCTCACAACTGTCAGCACGGATGAAGGTTGTTATTGGCGCGGGTACCGCCGTCGGTGCGGTGGGGCTGCTGTACTTTTTCTCCACCGCCCTGCTTGGAAAATTCGCCAGCTATCAAGGTCAGGGAGGCTTAATAGACATCCTGTCGGGCTTGGCTCTATGCGGTGCAGCGCTAGCTATTTTCCATAATCGAACGAAGGTTTTTGTAACCTTCGCTCCTCTGATAGCTCTTACATTCGTCTTGGGAAGCGATAGAATGAATATGGTGACTTTCACCACATTTATTTATCTGTGCTTGGCAGAAAATAAAACAAAGCATCCAGTCGTATTGGCAATAATGATTTATTTATCTTACAAATCTTTTGGATTTATCGATAATGTCTTAAGGTACGGCAATGGTTTTATTTGAAAACTATTCTATCGAGCGCTGCTTAGATATTTTTAACTAAGCGAGACCGCCATTCGTCGATAGCGAAATATTTTTCGGCCTCAGACCTACTAAATTGCCTGTACCGAGTGGAAAGACGCCCTACCATCAAAGGTGTAAGGGAAATTGAACGCGTATTATCCCCCGCGCGCGTCCGGTCGCCAGCGCGCGCTATCGTCGCCGCGGCACCATTGGCTTGAAGGCGAGGTAAGCTGGCCGCCATTAGCAAACAGAGTATAGCTCACCTGTCGGCATTGCCTAGTGCCATAAACCACGGCGTCGCTAACCAGGACATAGCCGCGCTGGCCATCCTCGCGCCACAACTCCGCCTCGCCGCTGCGCAGGGCGCGGCGGGTTTCGCGATCGACCGAACCGGGCGGCGGCCCGCCGTAGCTGGGTGAATTACCGGGTTCGGGCGGTCCGGGGAAATTGAAAGTCTGCACGGGCGCTTCGCTATTGCGCGCGCGGGTGGGGGTCTGCTCATTCCGGGTCAGTGCAGGCGCGTC
Organism: Erythrobacter sp.; assembly: GCA_002695185.1. The sequence goes on along the minus strand of NZOF01000117.1, from coordinate 7,681 downwards.
CGGTTCGCCGGCATCCGGGTCGGCCTCGTCCGCAGGCTCGGGAAGAACTCCGCCCCACAGGAACGGCTCGTCATCCTCGGCAGCGGGCGGCGCGGTCTCCTCGGGCCGGTCGGCGCGCACGAACTCGTCATTCTGTTCGACGTCGTCGGCAAACAGGTAGAAGGCCAGCACGCCCGTCGCGAGCGCGGCCCCGGCAAAGAAGAGGATCAGCCAGCCGCCCAGCCGCTCACGCCGCTCCATCTCGGCAAGTTCCTCGGCCGAGTAACTCTCGGGCCGCAGCGGTGCAGCGCCTTCCAACGGTGGCGGGTTATTGCCGCCCTGATGCTGCGCCTTCTTCACCGTGTTTGCCGAACTGTCCCTCTATCCAATGCCCTAACCAAATGCCGAAAGGGTGGATTGTTCCGACTGCCGGACTCTCGTACAAACGGCCGCGAATGACAACGCCCTACCATCCCCCGGTCAAATATTCGGTCCGCATCGAAGGGCACCGAACCTCGATCAGCCTTGAACCCGTATTCTGGGAGCTGTTGCAGAAAGCTGCCGCCCGGCGCGGTATCGCGGTCAACACGCTGGTCGCCCGGATCGACGCGGAACGGATCCGGAGCGAAACACCTCCGGGACTCGCCGGCGCTATTCGCGTGTGGCTTGTCGCTTCCGAATTACGCCCCGCACACGAAAAGGACGGCAAAATCGCTTCCGCCGTCCCTTCCAATCAAGATTTGTCGTCCTGACTTAGTATTTTGCAGTCGCGTCGCTCGCCGGATAGGTTTCATCCAGCGCTTCGTCGGTCGAACTCATGCGATCATGTGACGCAGTCGAAGCGGATCCTGCGTTGCGGAAGCTGCCTTCCGGTTCGCCGCCTGCGAAAGCCACGCCATTCTGATCGACCTTGTTCTTTTCGTAATAGCGATAGCCGGCGTAACCGAGTGCACCGAGTGCTGCGAGCTTGATAATCATGTCTGCTTCCCTTTCGGATAGATATTACCAGACCAACTGCTGGATCCGCCGAAAGGTCCGCAAATAATCGTCAATCGTCGCCCACACGTTCGATATCAGCGCCAACCAGCTGAAGCTTCTCTTCCAGCCGCTCGTAACCCCGGTCGAGATGGTAGAGACGGCGCACCGTAGTCTCGCCTTTTGCGGCCAGGCCCGCGATCACCAGGCTCATCGAGGCGCGCAGATCGGTCGCCATGACTTCGGCGCCGGTCAGCTCGACCGGGCCTTTGACGATGGCCGTGCGCCCGGTGGTCTCGATATCGGCGCCCATGCGCGCCAGTTCGGGAACGTGCATGAAGCGGTTTTCGAAGATCGTTTCCTTCAGCACGCTGGTGCCTTCGGCCTTGCAGAGCAGGCTCATCAGCTGCGCCTGCATATCTGTGGCAAGGCCCGGGAACGGCGCGGTGGTGAGGTTATAGGCCTTGAGCTGGCCATTGGCCGCGACCTTCACGCCTTCCTTCACCGTTTCCACCTCGACGCCTATGTTGCGCAGCGCGTGCAGCGTCGAACCCATGTCGCCCGCATCTGCCCCCTCGAGCAATACCTCGCCACCGGTGATCGCCGCGGCGCAGGCATAGGAGCCTGCCTCAATCCGGTCGGGCATCACGCGGTAAGTTGCCCCGTGCAGCTTTTTCACACCGTGAATGGTGAGATCCGATGTGCCCACACCCTCGATCTCGGCACCCATCGCGGTGAGCAGATTGCATAGATCGACGATTTCCGGTTCGCGCGCTGCATTGCGCAGCAGGCTGGTGCCGTTGCAGAGTACGGCCGCCATAAGCGCGTTCTCGGTCGCGCCGACGGAGACCACGGGAAAATCGAATTCGCCGCCGGGAAGGCCGCCATCGGGCGCGGATGCCTTCACATAACCCTGCGCCAGCTCGATATTGGCGCCCAGCGCTTCCAATGCCTTCAGGTGAAGATCGATCGGTCGGTTGCCGATGGCGCAGCCGCCGGGCAGCGATACGGTCGCCTCGCCCGTGCGGGCCAGCAACGGCGCCAGTACGAGGATCGAAGCGCGCATCTTGCGCACCAGATCGTAAGGCGCGACCGAACTGGTGATCCGCATCGCTTCAAGCGTGACGTTGCGACCGAATTCTTCGGGACGCTTGCCCGGAATAGTATGGCTTACCCCGAATTGGGACATCAAATGCTGGAAACCGTCGATATCGGCCAGCCGCGGCAGATTGCGCAGCGTGACCGCTTCCTCTGTCAGCAACGCGCAGGGGATCAGTGTGAGCGCCGCGTTCTTTGCGCCAGAGATGGGAATTGTGCCGGAAAGGCGGTTGCCGCCGCGTACGATGAGTTTGTCCATGCCCTGCCTTTAAATGTCTCGGGGCTGCTGACAAGCGTCATGCTTTTGTCACCCCCCTCCTTCATCATCCTGTGAACTGCCGCCTAATTGACCTGTTCCAGCCCACGGCCTAGTCCAAAACCATATGAACAAACGCAAACCGATCAAGAAAGCCGTATTCCCCGTTGCGGGTCTGGGCACCCGTTTCCTTCCCGCGACCAAGGCGGTGCCCAAGGAATTGCTCCCCATCGTCGATCGTCCGCTGATCCAGTATGCGGTCGACGAGGCGCGCGAGGCAGGCATCGATCAGATCATCTTCGTGACCGGTCGCGGAAAAACCGGCATCGAGGATTATTTCGACCTCGCGTTCGAGCTGGAAACCACGATGGGCGAACGGGGCAAGGACATGGGCGTTCTCGATCCGACCCGCGCCACGCCCGGGGACATCATGTCGGTCCGGCAGCAGGTTCCGCTGGGCCTCGGCCATGCGATCTGGTGCGCGCGCTCCATCGTGGGCGACGAACCCTTCGCGATCTTCCTGCCCGACGAGCTGATGATCGGTGAACCGGGCTGCATGAAGCAGATGGTCGATGCCTATGAAGAAGTGGGCGGAAACCTGATCTCGGTGCTGGAAATCCCGGAGGAAGAGGTTTCGAGCTATGGCGTCATCAAGCCGGGCAAAGACGTGTCCGACACGCTGACCGAAGTCACTGGCCTGGTGGAAAAGCCGCCCGTGGCCGAAGCGCCGTCGAACAAGATCATTTCGGGCCGCTATATTCTCCAGCCCGAAGTCATGCGCGTGCTGGAAGATCAGGAAAAGGGCGCGGGCGGCGAAATCCAGCTGACCGATGCCATGGCCAAAATGATCGGCACGCAGCCGTTCCATGCAGTGACTTTCGCCGGCAACCGCTACGACTGCGGCAACAAGACGGGCTTCGTGGAAGCGACGCTCGCCCTTGCGCTGGAGCGGGAAGACATGGGCGCCGAAGTCCGCGCCATCGCCGAAAGGCTGCTTGCCGAATAGGCGCACTGAATTCGATAAAGAGCCAAAGAAAAGGGGCCGGTCCGCAAGTGCGAGCCGGCCCCTTTCTCGTTTCACCTTGGAGGTCTCAGACCCCGCCGCAGGCTGCGCCTTCCGCTGCGCAATCCTCGTCGCGAGTCGCCTTGAACTCGTCACCTTCGGTCCAGTTGGGCCAGCTGGTGCTCATGCCCATCATCCGGCCGAGGCGGTAGAACAGCTGGAGATCGGCCATCACGCCCGACCAGTCCCAGTTCGGATCGTATTCGTCCTTCGGCCCGTGATAGCGATTGTCGCGGTAATCCTTCGCGATCTTGCCGCCGGCTTCGATGCCGCCCTCGATCAGATCCTCTCCGCCATCGACATAGAGCATCGGCACGCCGCGCTTGGCAAAGGCGAAATGATCCGACCGGTAATAGGAGCCCGCTTCCGGGTTCGGGTTGGGCGTCGACACACGGCCATCGACCTTGAGCGCTGCCTCGAGGAATTCGTCGAGCTGCGACTTGCCTGGCCCAACGACGGTCACGTCCTTGCTGGGCCCGGCGATCAGGAAGGCATCCATATTGATGCCGCCCACGGTCTGCGACAGCGGGAAAACCGGATTGGCGGCGTAATAGTCCGCACCCAGCAGGCCCGATTCCTCGGCCGTCACGGCCAGAAATACCAGGCTGCGCGCCGTAGGGCCTGCCTTGGCCTGCGCTTCGGCAAGCGCGACCAGCGCCGCCGTGCCCGTGGCATTGTCCACCGCGCCGTTGCAGATATCGTCACCATCGTCGGCAGGCGTGCAGCGGCCGAGGTGATCCCAGTGCGCCGTGTGCATCACATATTCGTCAGGCCGCTCGGTGCCCGGCAGGATACCGATCACATTCTGCGATTCGAAGGTGCGGATGTCGTTGCGGAAACTGGTCGAAGCGGTGAGGCCCAGCGGAACGGGCTTGAAGCCTTTCTTCTTCGCGGCAGCCGCAAGCTTGTCGAAATCCTTGCCAGCGGCCTTGAAGATATCCTTGCCGGCCTGGTTCTGCACCCAGCCGTTCATCGTGGTGAGCGGCGGTGCATTTTCACCGCGCTGCGCATAGGCCTGCGGGCCCGACCAGCTGCTTTCGACGACATTCCAGCCATAGGATGCCGGTTCGGTATCGTGAATGATGATGGCGCCGGCCGCACCCTGACGGGCAGCCTCTTCATATTTATAGGTCCAGCGGCCGTAATAGGTCATCGCTTTGCCGCCAAAGGGGCCATCGAGGCTGGTCGCACCGAAATCGGGATCGTTGACGAGGATGACGGCGGTCTTGCCGGTCATGTCCACGCCTTCGTAATCGTTCCAGCCCTTTTCGGGCGCATCGATGCCGTATCCCACGAACACCAGTTCGCTGTCGTCGAGACTGGTCTTCACATCTTCCTTATAGGAAACGCCGACCCAGTCATCGCCATAGGCCAGCTCCATCGGCTCGCCATCGGGCCCTGAAATGGTCAGCGGAGCGAAATCCTTCCCGGTGATTTCCACCAGGGGGACCTTCTGGGTCCAGCTGCCATTGTTGCCGGGCTCCAGCCCGACTTTCTTGAACTGCTCTATCAGATAGGCGACCGTTTTCCGCTCTCCCTCCGTGCCTGGCATGCGGCCCTCGAATTCGTCCGAAGAAAGCCGCTCCGTCACGGTCTTCATCGTCTCTTCCGAAATGTCACCGCTGGCGATTTCCGGAATATCGAGGCCCGGGACACCGCCCGGCTCATCGTCGATGGCGGTGTTGCAGGCGGCGAGCATGAGCGCCGTCGCTGCAGCAATGGTTTTGCGGATCATCCTTGAGGCAACCTCTCTTTGTGGATCTCGTGACGGCAGCTTCTGCACCGGGCGCCGCGCGTGCGCAAGCTTGCCTCGCTCCTTGCGCGATGCCGCATGCTTGGGCAGAGCCTTCTCGATGGCTGCCGATTGGACCGATGCGTTGAAGCGCGCGCGCGATCACGCGCCTTTTCTGGCGCGTGGCTTGGAAAGGCACGAAGAGATCGCCCGGCTGCTGGCTGACGGAGCAGCAGATGATGCACTTCACCTTGCGAAAGCAGCAAGCGATAGGATTGACGACATCGGCGTAGCGCTGCGGCGTGAAAAGCGGGCCCTGGGTCTGGTGCTGGCAATTGGCGATCTGGCCGGGGCATTCGAGCTCGACAAGGTGATGCGCGAACTTTCGCTGTTCGCCGACCGGTCCCTGCACCGCGCGATCGAGGCAGCGATCCTGCGCCGCGTTCCCGGTGCGCAGCCGCGGGGACTGATCGGCCTTGCGCTTGGCAAGCATGGCGCAGGCGAGCTTAACTATTCCTCCGACATTGACCCTATCCTTCTTTACGACCCGGAAACGCTGCCGCGCCGCGAGCGGGATGAACCTGGCGAAGCGGCACAACGCTACGCCCGCGAAGTGGTACGCTTGCTGTCCGATGTGACGGCAGAAGGGTATGTGTTTCGGGTGGACCTGCGCCTCAGGCCTGCCTCCGAGGTAAGCCCGCTGGCCATTCCGCTGGACGCGGCCATTACGCATTACGAAAGCAGCGCGCTGGCATGGGAACGGGCCGCCTTCATTCGCGCGCGCGCTTGTGCCGGTGACATTGCGGCGGGGGAGGCGTTTCTCGACCACATCCGCCCGTTCGTGTGGCGCCGCAGCCTCGACTTCGGGGCGATCGACGAAGTGCGCCGTCTTACGCACCGCATTCGCGACAAGCAGACCGGGCCGCGGGAGCCGGCGCCGGAGTATAACGTCAAGCTGGGCCGTGGCGGGATCCGCGAGGCGGAGTTCTTCGCCCAGACTCACCAACTCGTGCATGGCGGCCGTGATCCGTCGCTGAGGCGCAAGCATACGCGCGCGGCGCTTGATGCGCTGGCGGCGACCGGCAGGATCGGTGCCGACGATGCCCGCGCGCTGGGTGAAAGCTATGACGGTCTGCGCCGCATCGAACACCGGCTGCAGATGGTGACGGACCAGCAGACCCATACGCTTCCCGCAGGCGAGGCGCTGGACAATGTGGCGCGACTGGATGGCTATGCCGACGGGGCGGCTTGGCTTGAGCATATTTCCCGCCTCACCGCTCCGGTGGCGCAGCGGTATGACGCGCTTCTCGCGGAGGATGAAGTCTCCGTGCCCGTCGATACGCCTCATGTGGTCGCAGATGAGCCGAAGGCTTCGCTCGCGCCCGAGCTGACTGAACGCGTTACCGAATGGACCGACGGACGCTACGCCCCGCTCCGAAGCACCGCAGCGCTATCCGCTTTCGAAGCGATCCGGCCGAAATTGCTGGCATCGCTTGCCGCGTCTCCAGAACCGGAACGGGCGGTGACGCGCTGGGAAAGCGTGCTGCAGCGCATGAGCAGTGCCATCAATCTGTTCCGCCTGCTCGAAGCGCGGCCCGGCCTGATGCAATTGCTGGCCGACTGCCTGACTCTGGCACCGCCGCTGGCAGATGCGATCGCACGCAGGCCCGAACTGGTCGATGCGCTGATCGATCGCAGTGCGCTCGACCTGCCTGGCAGCCGCAGCGATCTGGCCGAAGCAATGGTGCGGTCCGAACGCGGCGATACTTATGAGGACCGGCTCGACCGGATCCGGATCGTGACCGGCGAAACGCGCTTCGCCTTGGGCGTCCAGCTGATCGAGGCGGCGCACGACCCTCTCGACGTCGCCGCCGCCCTATCGCGCGTGGCTGAAGCGGCGATCGCGAGCGCCCAGAGCGCTGCCGAAGAAGAGTTCGCCCGCAAGCATGGCCGGATCAAGGGGGGCGAACTTGTTGTCCTCGGCCTAGGGCGCTTGGGGGGCGGCGCGCTGACCTATGCGTCGGACCTCGACATCATATATGTGTTCACTGGCAGCCACGATGGCGAAAGCGACGGTGAACGGCCGCTCGGCGCCACGCTCTATTTCAATCGCCTTGCACAGCGGGTGAGCGCGGCTCTTTCGGTCCCGACTGCAGAGGGCGCGCTTTACGAGGTCGATACGCGGTTGCGGCCACAGGGCGCGCAAGGACCGCTGGCAGTCAATCTGGAGAGTTTCGCGCGCTACCAGAGGGAAGATGCCTGGACGTGGGAACATATGGCGCTGACCCGTGCGCGCGCGCTGACCGGGAGCGAGTGCGCGATCCGCAAGGTCGATGCTATCCTTGCTGATGTGCTGGGCGCAGAGCGTGATGCCGCCACTCTCAGGGCTGATCTTCTGAAAATGCGCAGTGAGATGGCAGCGCACAAACCGGCCAAGGGGCCGCTCGACGTCAAGCTGATGCGCGGGGGTCTCGTCGATATCGAGTTCCTCGTGCACTTCATCCAGCTGCGCGACCGCACAGGGCTGACACCGGCCGTCGACGAAGCGCTGGCGCAAATCCCCGAGCTGGCGCAGCTT
>NZOF01000116.1 GCA_002695185.1 Erythrobacter sp. | reverse complement strand
CTTTGAAGCGGAATGTCAGGTGCCCGTCGTATTTTACCGCCAGCTCCGATGCGCGGACACGCGTCGTGCTGACCTTGCTCGTGCCGCTGAGCTGTTCCTGCACATCCGGCGTGACCGGAAGATCGTCTGGCAGCAGCGCATCGAGCGTGTCGCGAACATTCTGCGGAATGCCGGTGTATTCGGCCAGCAGAGCCTGTGCCAGCCCGGCGTAGTAGGCCGCGCCGCGATCGGCGGGGTCGGCCGCTCCCTCGATCGGGCTGTCGTCGCTGGCATTGGCATATGCTCGCGCGAGAGTGGCCTGCGCTGCCGCATCAGCCAGGCCGAGGGCTTCGAGAAGTTCGCTGAGCGTCAGTGCGCTGATCGGCTCGCCGTTCAAGGTCAGAGGCATTTCAGTCTTCCTTTGCAAATGTGCCGGATTGTTCGGAGCCGTCGAAGCCCAGCACACCGCTTTGGGTGCTGCCTTCGAACTCGATCAGCTGGACCGCGTATCCCGCGACCAGCCTGCCGAAGCGGGTCTCTTCGCTCGTCGCGGCCGGGTCCTCCAGGGCGAGGAATTGGAGCGCCAGCCCGGTCGGCTTGCCGCGCCGGTAGACCACGTCCGCACCGCCCCCCGTTTCGAGGCAGCGGGGCAGCTCGTACTGCGCAGACTGCCCGCCGAAGTAAGGCGACGGTCCGCGCACCAGCACGGCGAACGGCGCGCCAGCCCGGCGCGGCCTGCTCAGCCCGATCGAGCGTACGCCGACCGTTTCCAGCTCCGGCCGCGTGCGGGTCACCGCATTGCCGCCCAGCGCGATCGCGTACTGTTCCAGCGTGATGTCGAGCAGGCGGACCTGCACCCGCATTCCGCCCAGCGTGTCGAACCCGAAGGTCGCGCCCAGCGCTCCCGCCGTCTGCGACGTGGTGAACTGGCTGAGGTGCTGAACCGCGACCCCGTCTTGGGAGACGCTGCGGCTGCCGCGCGTGCCCAGCAACGCCCAGTCCGCGCCGGGCGCTTCGCCCACGGCCGGGAATGCCGTGCCCAGCGGCGCGGTCCAGATCGTGTAGGGTGCGGTGATGATCTCGTGCGGCGTCATTAAGCTCCCCCTGCGCCAGTGGTGACCGGTCCAAGGATGAGGCGCGGCGTGGCGCGTCCGTCGACGACGTAGCGGATAGACACTTCGTAGGACGTCGCGTCGGCGACCGGGGCGATGAGAACCTCGGTGGTGTCACGGCTGAAATCGCCTTCCGTGATCCAGCCGGTCGCGCCTTCTTCGCGGTAGTCCACTCTCAGACGCGATGCTGCCAGACTGTCGACGAAGCCTACCACGCGCAGGCCTGCGGCACCGCCTGTGCCCGCAAACTCGACCGCCTGCAGCAGCCAGGCATCGAACCCCGGCGTATCGGGCGACGCCGGTGGGGACTGCTGCACGACAACCGCATTGTCGGCTGGAACGGGCACATCCGTGAACGCGCTCGCTTCGATCTCGCGAAGCTGCAGCTGGTGCCGCCATCCCGCGTCAGATCCCCACGCTTCGACGCGGAAGGTCTTCGTTGCACCGTCGAAGTGCCGGTCGCTCTGCCAGGTCACCCAGTCGCCTTCCTCGATCTCTGCAAAGCGCGGCGGCAACACCACCTCGCCCCGGCCGAAGAACCGGCCGAGCCGCCGGACGATCTCGGCGACGCGCCACGCCTGCGCATAATACGGCACCATCGAGAGGCGCAGGGTCTGTTCGCGCGGGCCTTCGTCGGCGATGATGTCCGCGAGCACCCGCGCGGGCGGTGCAGAGCGTTCTTTCCACCGCTGGGCCGGATCGATGAAGGTAGAGACGACGGTGTTGACCCAGCCATCGTCCCCGCTGCTCAGGATGTCGGACCAGCGCCGTCGTGTCGTCACCACCATGTCTGCATCGGTGAAGTGGGCGACCGGGCTCTTGGCTGCGCCCGGATCGATCTCGACCGCGCCCTCTGGCTGGATGATCACCCCCGCGCACGCTGCTGCAAAGTCCTCTTCCACCGCGAGGTGCGTCTCACCTGCGCTGATCACCGCGCCGACGCGATAGCGCGGGGCACCGTCGACCAGCTCGGCGCAGATATTGGCGCGCGCGAAGACGTTCTGCGGCGGGGCCTCGATCGCGGAGAGACCGCGCCCGACCAGCAGCATCTCGGGCTGGTCCACCTTGTCGCCCGCGAAGATGCCGCGAACCCAGTTATAGCGGACGACGATCGGGTTCTCGCTCCACGTCCAGGTGTCCGGATCGTCGCGCCGGTGCGCGCCCGAACCGCCTACGCTGCTATCGAGCCGCGCATCGTAGCAGCGCATCCCGCGCACGACGGGGCGGAAGCGCGGGCGACCACCCGGCCACACCGGCTCGGCGTCTTCATCTTCCGGATCGTCGGCCTTGTAGGCGAAAATGACATAAGCGACGCTGCGCCCGCGATCGTTCGCCGTCCACGTCGGCTGGCCGCTGACGACCGGGCAATTCTCCAGCAGGATAGACGGCACCGTCTGATCCCAGCTGCCGTCGCGCCAGTAGACCTGCAGCTGGCCGTTGAATCCAGGCACCGTGCCGTCGCCGGTGTAGGTGTGGTAAGTGTCGTCGACGAAGAAGCCTTCCAGCGCATCGCAGCGGTGGTCGGCAATCGCAACGACCAGCACTTCCCAGTCGGTGCCGTATTCGCCGCCGTAGTTGAACGCGTCGACCAGGCTGCCGGTCTCCGCCATCCGGCCGACGATGGCCGATCGCGGCCCTTCGCCGATCTGCAGAGTCGCAGCGTTCGCCGCCCGCTCTCCGCCATCGTAGGACGGCGTCAGCAGCGCGCTCGCCAGCATGCCGAAGCCCACGTAGACGAGGAAGAAATTACCCGTCACCGCGGCGACGATCGCGCCACCGACGATAACCCCGACTGCCGTTAGGACCTTGCTCATTCGCCCGGTTCCCTCGGCGGAAGCGCCGACCAGGCGCGGACCATCGCGCTGCGAGGCAGACGCTCCTGCCGCGCCTCTCCGGGGCCGCAGAGAAGGTCGCCCTCGACGATCATCAGCCGCACGCCGAAGGCGCGATCGGGCAGCCCGGCCACGTCGCCACGCTGCGCCAGAGCGGGCGCAATCGGGACGAGCCGCGCATCGAGCGCTTTGGTCAGCCCGCCGAGCTCGCGCGCTACGGCCAGCGCCTCGGCACGGCTCGCCCAGCGCGGCAAGTCCGCCAGATGATCGATCCCGGTCTGTGCGTGCACGCCGCCCAGCGCGAAGCTCACGCAATCGCCGCCACGCTTCCAGCTGTGCGGCTGGAAGCGGTGCATCGCGATCCAGTCGAGCAGCGCGGGGATGTTACGCTCGACGCTCATCGCATTGCTCGCCGAATGGCGCGGATCGAATCGCTCAGCACGCTTCCCGCGCGTTCCGGCGCACGTCCGCCCCAGTACAGCTTCTTCTCCCCCGCGTAGGCGACGTGCTTGAAAAAGCCGTCGTCCGGATCGATCAGCCGCTGATCGGCATCGGACCGCATCCGCGCGCCGCGCTTGCCCATACTCCGGGCTGGCGTCTCCACCTTCGCGGTGATCGTTGCCGTCCCGCCGATTTCTTCCTCTCGGTCGAGCGTGTCGAGCCGACCGCGCCCCCAGACGTTGTAGCCCAGCAGCACCGTGCCGCTGGAATCGAAGATCAGCCGCCAGAGCGTTGTCGGCGCACCCGCAACCTCGGCTGCCTCCAGTAGCTCCAGCAGCTCGGGCTCCAGGCCGGAAAGCGTCAGCGTGATCGACTGCGCCTGCCCGCCCAGCGCGCCGCTCGCCACCTGCACCATCGTGCGGTCGCCCAGCGGCTCGAACGTGCGCCCGTCGAACGTGATCGGCCAGGGTCCACCCCACACCCGCGAAACCGGATCGGCCGCAATCTCGATCGCCCCCACCACGATCGCGTCCCCCCGGTCGAGCGCGGCAAGCGCGGCTGGCGCGATCGTCTTCATGGCCGCAGATCCTGCAGGCCGACGATCGTGCCGCCGTTCATCGTCCCTGCCGCGCCGATCGGCCCCAGCTCGGTCTGCTCGGTCACCTGCGACATCACGCAGACCGGATCGTCGAGATGCGCGATCGCGCCTGCGGGCAGTAGCGCGGGATTGAGCGGCGGATTGGCGATGACGCTGATCACGCCCGCCGCGTCGGCCACGGCCGAGGTTGCGCAGCGCGCCAGCGTGCGCCGTTCGAAACTGCCCGCTTCCGCGCCCTCGGCATCCCACTTGAACCCGATCAGGTCGCGCGGGCTCAGGGTGAAGCCCTCAGGCAGGCCCGTCAGCGTGATCGTGGCCCGGCGCGTCACCGGATCGATGCTCTGGCTCCAGCTCGATGCCGCTCCGTCGAAGGTCGCCCCCGCGTCCGGCCCGCCCGCCCGGATCAGGCTGGTCATGCCGAAGGTGTGCGCGATCGGGCGCGGGCGCGAGGGATCGCCGCAGTAGAAGCGGTTGAGCCGCCCCTCCAGGCTGTCGACGAACGCGGTCCAGAGGTCCGCGCTGACCGGATCGACCTGGTCGAACTCAAGCCGCGCGATCCACACCGGGAAGCCCGCCTGTACACCGCTCTGCTTGCCGCTCGCTTCCAGCGAAGCGTAATCGACCCGCTGGATGTCGAGGTTCACGCGCGGCGTACCGCTGAGCGTGTCGGGCAGCGGCAGAATGATCATCGTGCGCCCCCCGGGAGATAGCGCCGATCCTGCGCGTCGCGCACCGTGCCGATGATCGTGGCGGGCAGGTCGCGTTCCAGCCGGTCGAGCCGCGAATTGAGCCGCCCGATCGCCGCCGGATCGGCCCCGGTCGCGTCGACCGGCATGTTGAAGGTGAAGTTGGTGCCCCCCGACTCGCCGCCGCTGGTCAGCGCGCGCTTGCTGTCGCTGTTGGAGAGGATGCCGAGCCCGCCCGGTCCCGCAAAGGCGATCTCCGGTCCTTCCTCGCCGACGATGCCGAACTGCCCGGTCGGGATCGTGCCGCCCTCGGCGAACAGCCCGGCGAAAAATCCCCCAGCGCCGCCGTCACCGCCGCCGCCCCCGAACAGCGAGGTCGCCAGCGGCTTGACCACCATCTGCTGGATCGCGATGCGCAGCAGGTCGGCGACGATCTGGTCCGCAACCGACTTGAAGATATCGCCGAGCGAACGGAACGCTTCGCCCACCGATTTGGCGTGCATTAGCGTGTCGACCAGCCCGTCGTTCAGGTCCTCAAGCCCGCCGATCTTGATCCTGTCGATCGCCTCGTTGATCTGGTCGGGCGTCTTCTGGAGATCGCGCAGATAGCGCTCCACCGTCGTCTCGTTCGCGCGGGCGACTTCCTCGCGCCGCCCCGGTGCGGTCGCCCGCTGCGCATCGAGCGCGATCTGAGCGGCGGCCTTGGCATTCTCGTCAGCGACCTTGCTGTTGAGCACCTCCTGAAGCTTGTATTCGAGATAGCGCTCGTCGGCCTCCAGCAGCTTGAGCGCGATCCGCTTCCGCTCGGCCTCGGTGTCCGCCAGCGAGAGCTGGATCTGCAACGCCTCGGTCTCGGCTTCGAACCGCGCCTGCGCCAGCGCGGCATTCTCGCGCTCGATCTCGGCCGCGTAGGCGCGCGCATCGAGCCGCCCCTGCAGGCTGGTGTCCGGGTTGACCAGGATCGTCCCATCCGGCGCGGTGCCGCTGTCTTTGCCCAGCAGCTCCTCGACGCGCTTTTTCAGCGCCGCCTTCTGCTTGTCGTTGAGGTCGCTCGCCTCGATCTCGGCCAGGCGCTGGTCGCGTTCCAGCGCCAGCAGCTCCGCCTGGATCGCCGCACGCTCGTCGGCGGTGTCCGCCAGCTGCAGTTGCGCCTGCAACGTCTCGCGCTGGAGCTGCGCGTCCTGCCCCTCGAAACGCTCCTGCAGCTGCTCGGGCGTCGGGCCCTTCGGCTTGGGCGGCGTCTTCGGTCTGGGCGGCTTCTTCGGGCCGGGCCGATTAAGGAACTCCTCAAGCGCGCCTTGATCGCCGTTTAGGGCCGCGAGAAGTTTCTCGTAGAGATCGACATTTGCATTTTCGACGCCAAGACCGGACACCGCCGAAAGCATCTGCTGGATCTTGGCGTCCGGCACTTTGCCAGTCAGACCATTCAGTCGGTTGATCGCTGTTTCGGTGTCCAAGCTGCCATTAAGAATGCCCTGCGCGATCTTTGCGGTGGGGGAGTCGGCACGCATGAACCCGGTCGGGCCGAACATGCCGCCTTTCAGCATCGGCACGCCGCCGACCCGCACGATGTCGCCTTTCTCGCTCGCTTCGCCCTTCAGTGTCCGTTTGAGCTCCGTCGCGCGAGCACGAGCCTCGATAACCCCAGACATCGCCTGCGCCCGCGCCAGCTGCCACAGCGCGCTGGTCTGATCCTTGATCTTGCCCGTTGTCAGATCGATCACGCTCCCGAGGATGCCCTGCGCATCGCCCATCGCGTCACTCGAAAACTCGACCGCCTCCATCGCCTTCTCGGCTTCGAAAAGCTTGGCGACGAACGGTGCGAGCACGATCGTCGCGGCCGTCAGCGCCATGCCCCACGGCCCGCCGAGGAAGGCTGCCAGCTTGCTCGTGCCCCCGGTGGCCAGCTGGATCGCCTGTGTCACCTGCCCGATCTGCGAGGCGAAAATTTGCGTCGGCCGCGCGCCGAGCGAGTACATCGTCGCGACGTCGCCGATCTGGTAGCTGAGCTGCTGCATCCCAGCTTTCTGGGCAGCCGATTGGGTCGCGACGCCTTTGCTCTGCTGCTCGAATTGCTGAAGGCCCTTCGTGGCTGCCCGGTGTGCCTGATCAACCTGGGCGAGGTCGGCTTTGGTTTCGAGCAACTTCCGATTGTATTGCTCAAGCGTGATCTCGCCAGCCTTGTAGGCCGCCTTCGCTGCCTGATTTTCGGTCGTCGCGCGCGCCTGGGCCGCAGCGAGATCGTTCATCGTCTGCTCGGCTTTTCGGCGGGCGTCGCGCAATCCCTGCTCCAGCGGACCATCGTCCGTGCGCAGTGTCAGGAGGGCATCGCCGAGGCTCTCAGCCATTGTCCTGGTCCACCTTCGCCGGGCTCACGCGCAGGCCGATGCCCGCGCCCGCGATGTCGCGCCGCGTCGCGGCCTTCACGCGGCGGGGGCCGCGCGCGGTCGCCGCCAGCGCCTCGGTCAGCTCGCGCTTGGCGTCGTCCTCAAGCGTGCCGCTGCCCAGGGCGATGTCCTGGGCACGCGCAATCCGCTCGCTCGCTTCGAGGCGCGGCATCATCGTCACGAATGCGCGAACAACCGCGAGAGGAAGGCCATGAAGCCACCGCTCCGGGTCGCCGCCGTAGAACCGCTGGAGCTTGGGGAGCTGCTCGCCCCAGTCGATCGGAGCGCGCTCTCCATCTCCGGCGTCATCGTCCCCGCCGCCCGGTGCATCGCTCCCGACACGGCGACGGCCCGCCGCATCAGGAGCGCGGTAAAAACATCCACGACCGACCAGAGCTGCGCGCCGCTCAGCTTGGCGAAGACATCGTCGGGCAGATCGATCACCGCATTGCGCACGATCGTGTCGACCAGCTCCGCCAGCTCGGCCGCGCGCTCCTCCAGCACCGCGTCGTCGGCGTCGGGGTCCGCCTTCTGCAGCGCCTGCACGCGATCGACCCAGCGCACGAAGCGGTGGCTGTCGACCACGCTCAGTTCGTCGGGCGTCCGGACGGCGTACTTGCGATCGTCGATCAGGATGAAGGGGCGCTTGATCAGCGTGTCGAGGTCGAGCAGCGGCTCGGGGCTGGCCTGGTCCATTTTCGGCTTTCCGGTGCTGGGCTGGATCAGGCGAGCGCGGCGGCGTTCGCGGCGATCAGGTAGCCGAAGCGCTCGTCGTCGGTGACGCCGTCGCTCAGGTCCTCCAGCGCGGTCATTTCGAGCCGCAGCGAAGCGCCCGTGCCGCCCTTCTTGAAGATCGGCTCCGCATTGCCGCTCTCGTAACAGCGCGGCACGCAGTACTGCAGCGGCAGCGCGTCGTTGTAGGGCGACGCGCCACGCGCGATCAGAGCGAATTCGCGGGTCCGGTTTGGTCCCTGCGAAAGCCCGATCTTCTTGAACCCGACCGTGCCCGATCCTGCTGCCGTCTCGGCGATGGTGTTGCCGTTCAGGACCTGCTGGTAGGCTTCGAGGCTAAGATCGAGGATGTTGAGCCGGAACATCAGCTCCTCGTCATCGAGCGTCGCCTTGACCGGCCCTGTGGCACCGTCGGTCTTGACCTTCGAAAAGGCCTTCGTGTGGCTGACGGTCACGCCGTCCGTGGTGGTCGAACGCGAGCCGTTCTTGCCCAGCAGCGTCCAGCCTGCGCCGGGCTCATCGTCGAGCGTGGGGAAGGCGGTGCCGACTTCGGCGATGAAAACCTGCATCGGGGCGCAGATGATTTCGAAAGGCGTCATGGTGGGTCTCCTTAAGGTGCCGTTTGAGTGAGGCCGTGGAGGGCCTGAAAGGACTGGAAGTGGCGCGGCCATTCGGTGCCGGGCTCGCGGCCCGGGCTCGATCCGCCAGCGGGGTTGACCCAGTGGATCGCGACGTTGGCGTAGATGCCGCGCTGCAGGCGGCGCAGCGCCAGCGCGGCGGTGCGCATGATCGTCGCGGCCTCGCGCGGGGTCGCGCCGAAGGTGAAAAGGTCGATCCGCTGAGTGTCGTGATCCAGCTCGCTCTCGCCGGTCAGCGACACGCCGCCGCTCGCCTTCAGCACGATCGCGCCGCGCGGCATCGAGGCGGTCTCGTCGGCAGGCAGCTCGCCGCCGAACACGCGGGTCGCCACCAGCGCAGTTACGCTCGCCTGGTCGAGCAGGTAGGCGCGCAGGCCCGCTTCCAGATCGGAGGGTTCGCCGCTCATCGCGCGGCCTCCCCGTCGGCATCGAACGCGCGCCGGATCATCTCGGGCAGCTTGGGATAGTTGCGGTCGGCGGCCGGGCGCAGCGCCGGGCGCGGCGGGATGACGACGCGCTTGACGAACCGCACGCTGCCATCGGGCTGCGGGATCGCCAGCGCCTTCGCCTTCACCGGCACGATCGTCGCGCCCAGCTCCTGCGCCAGCGCGTATTTGACGCCCTTCGATCCCCACGTGCCGGTGACGCCCTGGCCCTCGGGATGCGCGCCTTCGGCGATGTCGTAGCTGCCTTCGAGAACGCCGGTCTGGTTCTGCCAGGGATGGTTCGCCTTCGCGTCCTGGACGCACAGCGCCATCGTGCCGTTGACGCCTCTGATCTGCGCCCGCTTCATCTTCGCGCTGAGCGCGTCGCCCTTCCACGTGAGGGACTGCTCGGCCATCACCTGACGCTCCCGAGCAGCAAGGCGAAACCAGCGAAGGCAAGAAGCAGACCGTAAGCGGTAAATGCGCAGCCGATCATTTCCCGGCGTGCAGCGCGATGCATCCGCCTTCTGATCTGCTCTCCACGCCAGTCGTGCTTCTCCGGAGGGATCGCCATCACCCGATCCTCTGCAGCGCGACTTCGATGTGCGTGTGCTTGAACTGCGGCGGGCCTTCGACCTTCAGCCGACCGGGGATCAGCACCTTGCCTTTCCGGTCGCTGATCGCGGTGATGACATCGCCCTCGGCAACGTCCGCGCCCTTCGCGAAGATCACGCGCGCGTCCTCGATCATCGCGGTCTTGGCCCCGTCGACCAGCTCGCGGCTCGCATTCGACCAGGCGAAGCACGGCAGCGCCGCGTGCAGCGGCACGAAGTCCGGCGCGGGCTTCCCGCCCCAGGCATCCTCGCCCGCCGCCTGATCGCGCTCGATCGCCGCGCGCATCGTGAGCCGCTGCGCGATCATCGGATCAGGCCCTTCGGCAGCAGCCGCTCCAGACCACGCCAGAAGCGAATCCGATCGAGCAGCGGGTTGAGCCACGTCGTCAGGATGCAATAGCGGCGATCGTGCGGCGGCAGGTGGTGCATGCCGTGGTCCCAGCGATAGCTGATCAGGCCGACGTGCTGGAACGGCTTGGCCCACTCGGGCGTCATAGCGGGCCGGTGCGCCCAGGCATGAACCTCGTTGGCCATCATTCCGCCGAGCCAAGCGGTCAGCAGCCACCACTGCGGCCCGAACGCGATCAACAGCGGCAGCGCGATCGCGCTCGCCGCCGCCCACGTCGTCCAGTTGCGGCCGACGAAGCTGGCGCGGGTGAAATCGAGCGGGCGTTCGTGGTGCAGCAGGTTGGGCGCGAAGACGTGCGGGCCGATCAACGGCCAGTGCTCGCGCCCCCGGCCGAGCCGATCCTCGGCCCAGTGGACCAGACCAGACAGGAAGTCCGCCAACAGCCACCCGGCAAGCAGCTGCGCGATGATCGAGAGCGCGGTCATGCCAGCGCCTTCCCGATCTCGGCTTCAGGCACGTCCGCCCAAAACCAGCCCTGAGCACCTTTCAGCGTGATCGGCGTAGAAAGCTTGAGATGATCTTCAGCGCGCCACGCATAGCGACCAGGCGACCAGTCCCCGGCGACCCGGTCACTGTCTGATTCCGGCTTTGCCCAGTCAGTACTCATCCAACGATTGAATCTGATAAGCCCGACCAGCGCACCGCGCGGCAACGTGTCGGCGAAGTCCTCCCCGAATGCGTCAACGGCAAGACTTTGGAGTTCCTGATCAAGGGTCCGAATCGGGCGCTTGGCGGCATGAATGCCGACTAGCTCGCCCATATGCTTATCGGGGATCGGGAAGGTGCGGGTCTCGTGCACCTTCGCGAAGGGAGCAGATGCAAACAGTAGTGAGGCATAAGGCTGCCACAGGGTGATGCAGGCGATCTTCATCAGCGCTTCCCCCTGCGATGCCTGCGCCGGGTCCGCTTGCTGACGTGGAGCATGTTGCGGTGGCGTTTGGGGCGCGCGGCTGCGCCCTTGTTCCGGTAGCGGCGAGAGAGCGACCGCTGCGCTGCGATCACGTTCCTGCGGCGTGCCGTCGGGCGCGGCTCCAGCGCCTCGGCCAGCTGCCCGCCCGATTGCGAGAAGAACGCGGCAGGCGCAGCCGACAGGGCGGTCGACGCGGCGGCGATCAGAGTGAACAGCCCCCTCACGCCATCACCATCCCGCGCCGGTCTTCCAGCGTCTTCAGGATCGCCTCGCGATCGGCGGTGATGTCGCCCGACAGCGTGAACGAATAATCGCCCGCCTTCTCGCTCTTCAGCACGCCGCGATAGGAGAGGTCGAGCTGGATCAGCTTGATCGTCGCCTCGTCGCGCGCGGCGGCGTGGCCCTGCGGCGTGTAAGTCACCTCGACAAGCGGTGCCCAGTAGCTCGAACCGTTCGGCCCGCCCGTCAGCCTCAGCAGCGTGCGGCCGTCGTGCAGCACTTCGAAGTCGTCCGCCTCCAGCGTGGTGCGATCGCCGTCCACACCCGAGTTGCCCGGATTGCGCTCGACGATCGTAATCGGCTGCGCGGTGTCGGCAGGCTTGACCAGGCGCAGGTGTCGCATCGCGCTCGATGCCGGGTCGCTGGGATCGCCGATCTTGACCGTCGTCTCCCCGATCGCGCCGAAACGCGCGTCAAGCTCGGCGGCGATCCCGTCGATCATCGCCTGCAGCTCGACATCCGACAGATCTGTCGCGGTGCGTTCCTTGACCCGATCGAGGAGCGACATCAGCCTGCCTCACGTAGCGAAGCGGTAGGCGACGAAGAGACTTCCTCGGTCTGCGCGTCAGCCTGGGCAGCCGCCACGGGGAGCGCCTCTTCGCGCACGAGGATGTCCTGCCCGGAATGCGCGACAAACTCGCCAGTCGCATTCGGTTCGACCACGCCGAGCTGCGAATACTGCGCTCCGCCAACCGGCTCGCCGTCCTTCAGCGGGAAGGCGAGCACGGCCGCGGGATGATCGCCGGTGGTGACGATGACGCGCGTCGTCATTCTTTTTCGTCCGTTGCGGTGCTGCCGTCGCCGGTGGCGGCGGCTTCGTCATCAGTGGAGCCGGTCAGCTTCTTGGCAGCCGCGATCGCGCTGCCCCAGTCGAAGGTGGCGGGCAGCTTCTTGATCTCGGGTCGCTTGGCGAGGTCGACGGCAGCAAGGCCCGCGACGCCCGCGATCCCCGCCTCGATCAGCCGCTTGGCGGTGGCCGGGCCGATGCCGTCGATGTCGGTCAGCTCGGGGGCCTTGGCCTTGTCGGCGTCGGCGTTGGCGGACTGCTTCCCGCCGAGCTGGATCGTCTTGTCCTGCGGCACCTGCGCCAGCTTGTTCGCGGGCGGCGGTGCCATCTTGTTGGCGGACCGCGCGGCCGACTTCTTGCCACCGGGCAGCTTGCCGTCCTTCAGGCCGAACATCTCGCAGGCCGATTCGGGAATGATCGTGCCTTCGTTGGCGTAGAGCGTGGCGGCTTCCTTGTGGCCTGCCGGGACGAGCGCCTGCTTGTCTCCGGTCAGGTAAAGCCGCTGGCGGGCGATCTGGTGATTTGGCATCTCGGGGTTCTCCTGTTGGAAAGAGCGGGCGGCGTGGCCGCGATCACTGGGTCTCGTAGAAATCGACCAGCACGCCGCTGCCATCGAGCGCGCTGTCGAGCGTCACCGTGTTGGCGCTGAGCGCGTCGAGCGAGGTGGCCACCGTGGGCCGCGTGGCCTCGCGCACATTGTCGAGGAAGGCGGCGATCACCGTGTCGCGGCTAAGGCGCACCGGCAGGCCGATCTTCGCGCCCAGGCCGATCCGGACCCGCTCGGTATTCGCGGTGTCGTAGGGCGGCAGGGTGACGGCGGTGACTTCCGCGAAGGCGCGATTGCCCGCGACCAGCGTCGCGCCGTTGAGTGCGATCGTCTCGGTGATGATCGCGCCGTCGAGGTCGAAGCCCTCGATCACGACGTCGCCGGTGACGTTGGCATCGTTGCCTTTCACCGTCACGTTGCGCGCGACGTCGGGCTGGCCGTCGAGATCGATCGCCAGAACCTCGGTGTCTTCGGCGGCATCGAGCGCGGTGTCGGCCAGCACGTCGGCGTTTCCGCCAAGCGCGATTGCGGCTGCCTCGAAAGTGCGGATGCGAACCTGCGAACCTGCGATTTTCATGTGAGTGTCTCCTGAAGCTCTGGGAGAGGCCCGGCTGAGAGGGGGGTGGGAGAGGACGCAGCCGGGGCT
The DNA here is from genome assembly GCA_002695185.1 of Erythrobacter sp. The sequence continues at coordinate 18,646 of NZOF01000116.1, read as the reverse complement.
CACCAAGAGCCGGGACGGATCGAAAGGCCAACGACCCGCCCCGACTTGGGATCGGCAGCCGGGCGCACGCGAGACCCGGCTGCCGAAGGCGGTTATGCGGTGAGAAGGACTTCGGAAAAGGCACTCGGGCGGTAGACCGGCAGCGCGGCGCGCATGTCGGCGCGCACCGTACGGCGCCCCTTCTTGAACTGATCGTCGACATAGCCGACCTGAATGTCGATCCCGCGCTTCTCGACCAGCTCGATGTAGGCAGGCATGAAGCTGCCGGTCATGCCCTTGCCCTGGCCCATCGGCTCGTACTGCACGACGCTGAGGCCCCACAGCCGCTCCGGACCGGCGTCGGTTGGCGCGCCGAAGATGTAGATGCCGTCCGCAGTGCGAGTCAGGCGGATATCCTGCCAGTCGAGCGGGTGGATCAGGTGGTGCGTCGGCATCGCCCGGCCCGTCACGCGGACCTTCGTCATCGCCTTGAAGAAGGCGTCCATCACCGGGTCCGTGCCCTTCGCCTGGGACAGAATGCCGACCGTGTTGAAGAGCCCGCGCAGGTTGGGCGAGGACCCGTTACCCACACCCACCTGAGCATCGAGCCGCTGGCGCAGCGAGAACGGCAGGCGACTGTTGATGTAGCCTTCCATGATCGGGACGTCTTCGAATTGCTCGTCGGTCACAGGGATGCTGGTCGTGATCTTGCGCACATCGCTGGTGCGCTCGGTGAAGGCGAAGGTATCTTCGTTGTAGGTGTCGCCCTCCGCCGTCTCTGCAGCAGCGTGCGTGCGCGTCGTCTCTTCCATGAACTTCACCGCAGCCTGACTGGTGCGGTTGAGCGGAAGAATATCGACCAGCTGGATCGGGCGCGTCGGCATCTCGACGAAGCCGGGCATCCGGACGCTCTCGGGCGCGAAACCCGACGTGGTCGACATCAGCGCCTTGCTGCCGATCGTCTGACCGAGAGCGCTGCGAGCAAGGAAGTCCGAAGCGAGCGCATCTTCGAATTTCAGGTCGACGCCGCGTCCGTTGGGGCAGCCGTCCTCAACCCAGTCCTTGAACGCCTTGGTCTCGACCGCCTGCTCGCCGAGCGACTTGAACTGGCCGAGGTTGGCCGGACGATAATCCTGCCCACCGGCACCCGGCAGCGGAAAGCTGCGCGCGCCCTTTTCGCGGGCTTCGTAGTTCTCCGCAGCCTTTTCCGCACCCCGCAGCGTGTCGATATGCGCGCCCAGCTCGTTGGCTTCGTCGTCGAGCTGCTTGAACTTCTCGGCCACCGCGATCGAGCCTTTGACGTCCGCGCCGAAGAAGGTGACCTTGTTGAAGTCCTTCTGGCCGTCGTCGGTCGATGCTTCCTTCAGCACCGTGCCCATGTTGTCCTGGATCGTGGCGAGCTTTTCCTGTGCCTCTTTGAGCGACAGGTTCTTGATACCGGTCATTGCGTGTGTCTCCGTGATGAACTCGGAGACCGCTTTGCCGGTGGCGTCGAAGTGGAGGGACCCGGAACGCGTTCCTGTGCATCGGCAGGCGATGCGGCGGCGGGTGCGATCGGACTTAGAGCGGAAGACTTGATCTGGCAAACGGGATCGCGGAAAGCCGCTTCATGCCGTTCCTGCTGTCAGCCGCCGCCGCGATCACCATCGCCGTCTGCCCGCCGCCCCCCGCGCGGCGCGAGACGTGCGTTCACGATGGCGACACCGTCTGGATCGATCGCGAGAAAATCCGCCTGCTCGATATCGACGCGCCCGAGCTCGACGCGGCCGACCCGGAGGAACGCCGCCGCGCAGAGCTGGCCCGCGATCGCCTGGTCGCATTGCTCGACGGGCAGGAGATCGTGATCCTTCGCGACGGCCGCGACTGCTTTGGCCGCACGCTCGCCCGGATCGAGACCGGGCAAGGCGACGTCGGCGAGGTCCTGCTCCGCGAGCATCGCGCGGCGCGGTACACCGGCCCGGTGCATCCCTGCGGGTGATCTGCTCGACACGCCGGGCCGATCGCAATCCAAAACCCTCCTGAGAGCCATTTAAGGCGCGTTAAGGGGTGCCCCGCCGAACTTTTGGGGGCGTCCGTACCCTCGAAACCGTTCTGGGGCTTCTGAGGGCGTCTCAGCGGTTGATGCGTTCGGCGCGGCGGATCGCATCGCGGGCGAGGACGTTGCCCGCGATCCGCTCGATCTCGGCAGCCGCCTTCGCCTCGGCCTCCGGATCGCGGTTGGCGATCGACAGCACCGTGCCCAGGCTGGCGTGAATCTCGCCCAGCTGCTTCAGCCCCGTCGCGGTCAGCTTGGCCGGATCGGCATCGATCACCGCCGCCATCGTGCCCAGCTGCTCGGTCAGCGAGGTGAAGTCGCCATCCTTCAGCGCGGCCTTCAGGCCCTTCATGTCGACCGTCCGCGTCCCGCGCCCCGCACCGCGCACAACGGTGGAGACTTCGACCACGTCGAGCCGCTTCAGCACGCGCACATCGTCATCGCCGCGCTTCAGGTAGTCGGCGTCGAGCGTGTTGTAGCCGTAGCTCCATTCCTGCACCGACTTGCCGTTGGCGAGATCGAACTTCAGCGCCGAATGCCATTCCTTGCCGGTCTGCGTGTCGAGGTTGAGGTGCAGCTCGGCGTAGGCGGCATCGCCGTCCTCGAACACGCGCGCCTTCCCGAACGGCATGCCCCAGGCGTTGTGCGCGGTCAGCAGCGGGCACCACTGATCGCCGCCCCAGCCGAACGCGCCCTTTTCGTAGGTATCGCCGTGATGATCCACTTCGGAGAGGGTTGCGATCAGGGCGAGGCCCTTGCCGGTATCTCCCATCTCGGTGACGGTCAGGCTCTTCGTTTGCATCGGGGGTCCTCCTAGAATTCCACATGCGGCGCGAAGCTCAGCGTGCAGTTGGGCCGCATGTTGATGGTCATGGTCATCGCGTCGTCGTAGCTGACGATCGATCCGCTGCGCGCGATGTGCGCGGGCTCCGATCGATCCGGCCCGAGCCGACCGTCGTAGACGATGAAGCGATTGAAGCCGTTCGACCTGCCGTTCTCCAGCGTCGAGATGTTCTGCGCGTGCTTGGTCTCGATCCGCGCAATCACCTTGGCGCGCGTGGCGGCATCCTTGAACGGCCCGCCCTCGATCATGTTGGCGATCCGGTTGGCCACCGCGTTCACGCCTTCGCCTTCCGCGCGGCCCTCGGTCAGTGCTTTGAACAGTGCAGCGCGGGTCTGCGCGTCCAGGTCGACCAGCCCGGCGCGCGTCCCGCCCGCCTCGATCACCTGCAGCATCCGCGCATCGGGCAGCATCGTGCCGTAGCCCGATTCGTCGATCGCCTCGGCCACGTCGCGCGCGATCGCCACGTACTGCGCCTGGTACTTCGCCGACAGCTGGCGATCCCACGCCTCGATATTGAGCAGGTCGATGATCTGCTGCACCAGCTGGTCGATCGCTGCCTTTGTCTGGAACGCCTTGGCAGACTTCGGCGCGGGCTCGTAGCCCAGCGCTTCCAGCACCTGCTGCGCAACACGCGCGGCCTGATCGCCCCATCCTTCGAATAGCGGCTTAAGGTCCTGCTCAAACGCCTCTGAGAGGCCGCTAAACGCCGCCTCATTGCGGCTGACAAACCGCTCGCCCCGCGCGATCTCGTCTTCGGTCGCGGTGCCCGCGTCATCGGGCAACCACGTCTCCGAATGTTTGACCTCACCCGAAGACAGGGCTTTCGCGCCGGGCTCGCCGCCGTCCTGCTCCCCGGAGCCCGCCGTGGGCGCGGGCAAGGCGCGGGCACGCTCCTGCGCGCGGGCCAGCCGGTCCTCGGGCTCGATGATCATGTTGATCGGCCGGACGTAGAGCCGGTGGCTGTCGTCCGCCTCGCGCCCGGTCTCGGTGCGGTATTCGTGCAGCGTGATCGCGCCAGCCTGGTATTCCTTCAGCTTGCGCGCGCTCTGCTTGTCCTCGTCCTCCTGCAGGGCGAGCACGTCGTCGGTGTTCCAGTAGAGCTCCAGCCTGCGCCCGCGCTGAGACTGCGCGCGCTTGAAGTCGGGCAAGAGGCTGCGCTGGAGTTCGTCGACCAGCTGGCGGCCCAGCGGCAGCACGCCGTTGTGCCAGGCGAGCTTGCGCAGCTCCTCCATCGTCGCGCCGACCTTCGTCTGCTCCAGCCCCGCGCCGAATCCGACCACGGCGGCCGGAATGCCCAGGCACGCGCAGACGCGCTCCTCCGCGCGGTTCGAACCGTAGCTGAGGTTCATCTGGTCGGGGTTGAAGCCGAAGCTCTGCACCTCGGTCTGCCCGCCCATCACCAGCACCTTTCCGCGATTGTCGCCACCGTAGGCCTGCTGGAACCACGCCTTCGTCGCCTCGACATCGTCGCCGGTGGGCATCGCGCCGCCCTTCGGGCTGATCACCGTGCCAGGCACGCCCATGTTGCGCAGCAGGCTGGCGATGAAGTTGCTGCTTTCGAGGTCGCTGAAGATCTCGCGCAGCACGCCCTGCATCGGGCTCAGGCCCTTCATCATGTTGCGCGGGTTGATGCCGTTGCGGAAGTGAACGACATCGTCCGGGCTCAGCAGCATCACGCCCGCGCCGGTGCCCGGCGTGTAGCGATAGAACTGGATGAAGTCGCCGCCATCCATCGGGGCGTGCGGCTCGATCATCCACCACGGCACCCACCACAGCTGCACCGGCTTGCCCGCCGCGTTCTTCACCTTGATCAGGTAGGCATTGCCATCGATCAGGAACGAGAGGACGATCGCGCCCCACAGCGCGATGTCGCCGTAGAACGGATTCGGGTTGCGCATCAGCTCCAGCAGTTCGTGATCGTGCAGATCCTCGTGGCTGCCATCCGCCTTGATCTCGCGCATCGCCAGCGTCGCCTCTGGGATGGAGCGCTGCATCCACATCACCGGCGCGGTGACCACGCTGGCGTCCAGCCCGTCGCCTACCTCGCTCGCGTAGTCGAACCGCGTGCGCCGCAGCAGCGAGGTGAACAGCGTGGCCTGCCCCGGATGGCGCATCTCGCGCACCGAATCGAGCATCCGCCCGAACCCGGCCGCGATCGATTTGGTCAGCGCGTTCATGCCAGCAGCTCCAGCAGCGCAGCGACATGCTTGCTGCCCAGCTTGATCTGGGTGTCGGGCGTCGAGACGTCGCGCAGCAGCAGGCTGCCATCCTCCTCGATCTTCGCGAAGATCAGCCTGTCGTGCTCAGCGCCGAGATTGTGCGTGCCTGTCTTCATGCCGGTATCCATTTTTCGTCGAGATCGAGGACGCCGCTCTGGCTTGCGGCGATGGGCGCGGCAACCGGCCGCCACGGCGCAGCGCTCTCGCCCGTGCACGCGTGGATCGCCAGTGCCAGCGCCCAGAAGTGGTCGGCGTGGCCATCGGGCGTGCGCTCGGCGGTGAAGCGGATATTGCCCGCTGCGGTGGTGGACTTGGTCACGCTGCGCAGGTCGGCGCGGATTGCCGGATCGTAGGGAATGCGCAGCCGCTTGTCCTCCATCGCCCCGCGCACCGGGTAGGCCAGAGCCTCTTTCGTCTGCGCGGTAAAGCTGACGTTCTCGTAGCGATACTTGCCGAACCGCGCCTGCGCATCGTCGCCCCAGCCGATGCCGAGCCCGGTGTAGTCCTGCGCGACCCGGCCGCCCGAGGCTAGAACCCGCTCGACCCACGGCCACAGGACCTTCTCCTGCTCGCCCTTGGTCATGTTCTGCAGCGCCTCGACGTGCCGCGTGTAGAACACGTCGCCCAGCTTCTCGACCACCCAGAGGACGGTGAGGTCCTTCTTCCGGCCGATGTCGATCCCGGCGTAGAGCGTGCCGCCTTCGCAGACCTGCCACAGGACGCCCTCGGCGTACTCCGCCGCGCCGATCAGGCCGTATTCGAGGAAGGCCGCATCATCGTCGGCGGGCTTGCACATGAACTCCTGCTGGAAGCTCTCTTCGTCGGCTGCGCCCTTGCGGATGAAGTCGAAATAGGCGGCCTCGTCCATCGCGATCCGCTCGTCTTCTTGCGGAAGCGCCTGCTGCAGCTTGAAGAGGAAGCCCTGGTCGAGCGCATCCTGCAAGGTCACCGTGTGCAGGCTGATCCCTTTCGGATTGCCCTTTTCGTTGATCTCGCGGACCAGCTGATTGAAGAAATTGTGGCTGCCACGGTGGGTCGAGATGATTTCCATCGCACCGCCCCAGGTGATGCCGGGGAAGGCGATCGCCCACAGCTTGCGCGGGTCGGGGTGCAGCGCGAACTCGTCGAGGATACGCCCGCCGCGCTTACCGGCCTGCGCGTTCGGGTTGGACGACATCGAGTTGATCCGCCGTCCGTTGTCGAACCGCAGGACGTAGGACGTCTGGCGCGCGGCGTTGTCGAGGATTTGCTCGCCCAGATCGTCGGCGGCGATTTGCATGTTGCCCGCCCAGAACTTGCAGTCCTCCAGGAAGAGCTGCGCCTGAATATCGTCGCGGCTGCTGACCCACTCGTCGAGCCGCGCGGTCGCCAGCGCGGTGCGCGAGACGGTGGCGTAGGCCGTTGCCCAGGACAGCCCGATCTGGCGGCTCTTCTCGATCAGCTTCAGCCGCGATCCGTCCGCGATCCACTTCGCCTGGTACGGCAGAAAGATCGCCTTTGGATCGGCCGGGATGACCTTGGCGTTGCCGCGCGGCTTCATCACTTCACGCCCAGTGCTTCGTTGATCGCGCGCATCGCCTCGGGCGAGACGCCCTTCTTCTTGCCCAGCTCGCCGATCTTCTTGGCGGCCTCAGCCTTCGCGGCCTGCACCTCACGCTCCAGCCGGTTGCGGTATTCCGCGCTCGCCTTCTGCGCGCCGACCGCGCCGGAGACCGCGCGGCTCAGCTCCATCAGGCCCTTGGGATCGGGCGTCTTGGTTTCGAGGATTTCGAACGCCGCCGCCTTGATCAGCTCGGACACCGCGATGGTCACATCGTCGGGCGTCTTCGGGTCCATCGAGTGAACCAGCTCCGCGCCGATCGTCTGCGCCTCGTCCAGCTTGCGGAAGATCATCGCCTTGCGCACGGAATAGCGGTTGAACGCGCTCTTGCTGATCGGCTCGATCGGCGGGTCGAGATCGTGCTGGGCGTTGAGGTCGAGCAGCATCTCGTTGAACTCGGCGTGGATCACGTTCTGCGGCAACTTGCGCTCGCGTAGCTGCTCCAATGCCCAGACGATCGCCTCCTCGGCGACATCGGGCAGCAGATCGATCGACGATAGCCGACCGCGTCCCTGGCGGGCGCGCCCGGTCATGACGATGGCACCTTGTGCGCCGTCGCCAGCCGACCGACGAACCGCAGCCAAGCGCTACTCGTCACTGGAGGGATGCCTGCCTCTGCCAACCGTGAGTTGAAGTTTTCGACATCGCCCAGGACCCGGCCTTCAGCCACCTCGTGTAGAAAGCGCAGAAATATGGCGTAGTGTCTGCGGTGCGCCATTATTCCGCCTCGCTCGGCCGCGCCACGCCGCCCAGCACGCTGCGCTCTTCGATATGGTCGCGACCGGCGCGCGCGATCCGGGCGACCATCGTGCCGCCGGGAGCGAACAGCTCGACCGCGCCGACCGCCTCCAGCTTGCGCAGCTGGGTCTCGATCCAGTCGCGATCGCGGCGATACCCGAAACTGTCGAGCACCCGCTTGAGCATCACGATCGAGAGCTGCCCGTCATTCTGCTCGGCCAGCTGCTGGAGAATGCGCAGCCGCGCCTCTGCGGCGATTGCCCAAGAGAGCTCGTTCTTCAGCGACATCACTGCATCCCCTTCGGCACCAGCACTTGGTAAATCAGGTCGAGCTGCCGCCGCTGCGCGGCCACGTCGGCGCGCGCCGCAGCAAGGTTCTCCGCCATCTTGTCCTGCCGCTTGTCCATCTCGCGCACGCGCGCCGCCGTGCCCTTCCCGGTCGAGGCGATGTCGGTCACCTGCCGCTCGATCGTCTCGATGCGCGACTGCTGTTCCTTGAAGGCCACGCTGAGATTTTCGACGTCCTCGGCCGACGCGGTTGCCTCCTCCAGCTTCTTGAGCCGCCGTCCGTGCGCGACATGCTCCTGCCGGATGCCGCTGACCTCGTGCAGCAGCTTCCCGGTGCCCACCGGGTTGGCCGCACCGCCACGCCAGACAAGGAAGGCGATCCCGCCGATGATGACCGCGATGATGAGGAGTTCGAGATAAGGGCCGATCATGTGTCCGTTCCGTCTTTGCCCAGGCCGATGGCGCCGCGCGCCTTGCCCACGATGTCTTTGAGAAAGTCGCGCATCTGGTCGCCCAGCAGCTCGATCAGCGAATAGCCGGAGAAGCCGAGGCCCAGCGCAATCACGAAGGCGAACAGCCAGCGCGGGCGGCTCTCGACGATCCACAGCTCGACCAGCACCAGCATGATCGCGGTCACCAGCGCGAACATCGGCCAGCTCAGCGCGCTCTCGCTCTTGCGTGCCAGCGGGCGCGCCATCAGCACGCCGAGGAAGCCGAGCAGGCAGGTGATCGCCGGGATCGGCACACCGCCGACCTCGATCAGCATCGTGTCAGCCAGCGGCGGCGCGACCGAGGGGGCCACCACGCTTGCCGCGAGCGCGGGCACCCAGCCCAGCAGGAAGTGCGAAAAGGACATCGGCTCGCTCATTCCGGCGCACGCTCCTGCTCGCCCGCGAAATCGATCAGCGTCGATCCGGCGACGTAGCGCTGGAGGCCGACGAGCTGGTCGGTGTTGGCCTGGGCTTCGGCGAGGACCCACGGAAGCTGCCGTAGAAGTCCGTCACAGTCGGCGGCTCCAAAAGCCTGGCATCGGGCGGTGTAGGAGCCGGGCACACCCGCTGCGCTGCCGACACTTGCACCTTCGGGGGCAGGCTCGGCTTCGGCTCGGGCGAGGCGGTCGCGCAGGCGCTCAGCAGCAGCAGCGCTGCCAGCAAGGCGGGCTTCGTAGTCATCGACGGTCCTTTCGTTGAGCGCGGCGTACTCGGCCTCGACCCGCGCGATGTTGGCGCGATCGGCCTCGGCCGCAGCGCGCTGCTTGGCGACGATGTCGATGACGAAGGCGTTGAACTCCGCCTCCCACGCGTCTGCCGATGCCATCCAGTCGTCTGCGTTTTGCGCCTCGCGGTCCGCGCGGGCGGTCTGGGTGGCGACGTCGGATTTAAGATCGGCGATGGTCACGAACCAAAGCACGATCACGAGCGCGACCAAGCCAGCGATCACGACGTGGCGGAAGTCGTCCAGCAGCCAGTCGAGCAACGCGCCGAGCAGCTTGCCGACGCCTCTGAGCGCCCACTTACCGACGCCCAAGAGGCCACTTAGGAGGCCGAGCCCAGTCATCGCCCGAGCCGATCGGCACGATTGAGCCAGCCGCGCAGGAACCGTGCCTGCGAGGGATTGGACCGCACGATCGCGTGATAGCGATCCTTCACCGCCTCGCGATACGCCGCGACGATCGCTTCCTCGCCGAACCGGTTGAGGTAGGTATCCAGCCGGGCGCGCGTCTGGTCGCCGATCACGCCGTCAACCTTCAGCGGGATCGTGCGGAAGCGCTTATCGCGCGTGATCGCGTTCAACGCGCGCTGCAGGAGCTTTGCCGCTGCGCTCAGACCGCCGTTAACCGCCTGGTCGAACAGCATCTCGCCGATCGGCTCGGGAAAGCTGCCGCAGTCGAGCCGGTTCCAGAAGCATTCCTTGTAGAGAATTTTCGCGTCGAGGATCGTCAGCTGGCGGATGTCCGCCCCGTCAATGTCGCCGTCCATGTCGATGTCGAAGTCGGCGAAGCCGTCGCCGTCGTCGTCGATCTTGCCCTCCGCGACCAGGAAGCGGAGCGAGATGCCGAATTGTGTCGCGCCGCCGCGATCGACCTTGTCGTTCACATAGCCGCCTTCGATCCCCAGCAGCTTCGCGAACGCGCGCAGGTAGCGGTCGGTGAAGGCCTTCACCACGATCGGCTTTGTGGGGTCGATGTCTTCGGTCGTCATGCCGCCCGGATTGCGGCAAATCCCGCATGGCCGGGACCCGGAACGCGTTCCTGTGGTCGAGATCGACCGGGATTGCTTTAGTCGTCGAAGAGGTCGGGTTCGCGATCGCGCAAGATGCGGGCGCGCTTGCGAACGCCGCGCTCGGTGTATCGCGTCGCGAGCGCGATGTCACGCTGGGTTCGCCCTTCCGCCAGCAGACGGTCGACCTTGGCCCGCGTCGTCTCCTGGTGCCCGAAATCGCCGACCGGCAGATCGTAATCGAGACCGCAGCGCCCCGCCGTCAGCTCTTCGCAGATCGCGAGCGCCTTCTCGTAGCCGACCGTGCGCACCAGCCAGTTATCCTTCGAAGGCTTCAGCGGAACGTACATCCGCACCCCGCCGAACTTGCGCGCGATCGCAATCGCTGCATCCCGCCCCGCGACGCGCGCGATGTCGGCCAGCACGCCGGTCAGGCGCACCTCGTCGTCATCGATCGCGGGGTCGTTGTCGTTCATGCCTCGCTTGTCCGATCAGGCCACCGGCTGCGCGATGGACAGTGGCAGGCCGCATTGGGAGCATTCGGCAGTCACGCGACCGACGTGCCACTTGCGGCAGTCGCAGCTGGGGCACCGATTCGGTTCGCCGGGATGGTACGTGGCGAAATAGCCGCGCTTTGCCGGGTCGAACTTCATCCTGAGGGTCACGGGCTTGCGATCGACGATCGAGATAACGCGCGCGGGCTTCATGGCCGGTCCCCTCGGTTGTACGCGCGCATCGCTTTGCGCGCCTTGGCGTCCCAGTTCTTCAACGCCTGGTAGAGCCCGAGCGTCGACATTGCTTCGATCCCGCCGAAGGCGATCCGATCCGCCCCTCCGGGAAAATCGATCACCGCGCCAGCCTTCCTGAGGCGCGCGGAGCAATGCTCCGCCACACGCGCCTGCAGCGGAACCCAGCGAGCGTAGGGAGCCCCGGCCAGCTCCGCAGGCAGCGCCGCCGCGACCTTGTCGAACGGCTCCAGCCCGTGCCGCCGCACCGCGACGATCGCCATCTTCAGTTCTTCGCTCATCGCTTCGCCTCCGCGTTGATTTTCCAGTGCTGCAGCGCCTTGCGCAGGCCCTGCCGGGAACTTGCCCAGACGCCCGCGAACAGGATGCGCACACAGCCATCGTCAAACCGGTCGACCCGCGCGCCTGCCGCACGGAGCGTCTCGATCACCTCGGCTTCCGCCGCCCGCAGCCGCTCGCGCCATTGCGGCGCGTAGAAATTGAGCGGGTCGCGCGGTTGGCTGGCGTAGACCCGCGCCAGCGGGGCCAGCGCCTTCGTGGCGACCAGCCGCTTGGCCTGCTCTAGGCCTTCGTCAGATGTGAGAATCCGCCTCACGACGCGTCGCCAACCTTCGGATCGGCTTCGCGAAGCTTGCGCCCCAGCGCCTCGGCAAGTTCGACGAAGCCTTCCGCGTTGGCGCACGCGCCCGATCCGGTATCGATCCCGCACAGCCGGAAAGCCGCGACATCGATCGTCCAGTGCGCGGGCACTTCGCCGCACGCGACCAGCTTGGCGAGGATCGCCTCGCACAGCCCGATCTTGAGCTCGCGCACACTCAGGTTGCCGCCGCCTTCGTCGGTCTGTTTCCAGCCGCCGCGCTCGGCCATCTTCTTCAGCGCCTCGATCAGGCGGTAACCGTCGTACTGGCGCGCCCAGACCAGCCGCTCGCACTGCAGCTGCCGCTTGGCGAAGGATTCGAGCGCCTTCTCGCTCGGGTCGCGAACCTCGCCCAGCTGGTAGAGCGAGATCCACAGCGCCCGCGCTTTCTTTGCCATCGGATGCTGCGCAGGCTTGCCTGCCGGGCGCTTCTGAACAGGCTTCCATCCGCGCGCCTGGAAGCGCGCGAGGACCGCGTCGAGCTGCTCTGCCGAGAGATCGGCTGCGCTCGTCTTGCCCGTCTCATCGGCGAGAATCTGGCGATAGTCGTCATCGTCCAGGCCAAGGTCTTTCCGCGCGATGTGAACCTTCGCCAGCATCGCGCGTCGGCGCTGGCTGGCGCGGTCGAACTTCGCCGGGGAAGCGGTCTGGCGGGCATTTGCGGTCGCCATCGTCAGTCTCCGAACGCCAGCGCGACGCCGAGGGACAGCACAAAGCAGGCAACCGTGGTCAGAAAGACCACCCGCGCTTCGGCGGCGGATGAGCCACGACCGAAGAGATAGTCGTACTCGCGCGCCGCGCGCTGCAGCTCTCGAATCGGCCCGATCATGCCTTCACCCAGCGGGTTGAACGCGCCATCTGCGCATCGCGCAAATCCGTGATGGAGAGGAATTCGCGATCCTCGCCATCGGCGATCAGGGAAGCCGCTTCGATCAGCTGCTGGCATTCGCCGAGCCCGCCTGCATGCGGTGTCAGCGCGATCCGGCGCAGATAACCGCGCATGTCGCCCTGCTTGATCCCCCAGGCATCGCAGAACGTCTCGACATCACCTTCGGTCGGCACCTTCTGGATATGCCGGTGCGAAATCCTCCGGTTGAGCCGCGCCAGCTGGTCGGACTTACCGCCGCTCTCGATCTGCGCGATCAGCTCCTCGTTTCCGAACAGCGCAATGCCCACGCCGGTCTCGTCGTGCCAGCTGCGCAGCTCCTCGATCGCCTCGATCGAAAGGTAGTTGGCTTCGTCGACCACCAGCAGCGCCTTGCGATCGATCAGCTTGTCGATCACCATTTGCGAGGCATCGCGCGTCGGCATCCGCAGCCCCGGCATCCCCAGCGCTTTCTGCACCTGCTGGATCATCGGCAGCACCCGCTGCGAGCTGGGTCGCATAGTCGCGACGTAGCAGTTCGACGACTTGTGCTTATACTCGCGGATCGACATCGTCTTGCCGGTGCCCGGGCCTGTCCCGGCGGCGGTGATCCGTCCGCCATGAGCCATCAGCAGCAGGCCTTCGAGGCGCAACGAAGTCTCGGTCTCGAAGAAGCCGGGATTGACCGGCAGCTTTTCCTGCCGCTTGGTCTGCGCCTCGATCGTCTGCCGATACCGGAATATCTTGCGCGCCTGGACCGCCTTGTTCCCGTTGTAATAGCCCTTCACGAAGCCTTCGAGAGTGCTTTGCCCGATGTCGCCGATTTCCTTGGCAAAGCGCCCCCAGGGCATCGGCGGATCGGTCGCTTCGCGATAAGCTTCCGCCCACAGCCGAATGTCTTCGATGTCCTCATCGGTAATCGGAATTTCGGTCACGTTGATCATGGTAGGCTGGCCCTTTCTAGAATTCAGAATTTGCGGCGCGCTTCAGCATCCCCGCGCGCATGCGATCGAGGGTTGCGGCGTTGTTCACCGGCTTGGGTTTGGAGTTGCGCTGCGCCTCGGCATCGCGGTGGCGAACCGGCGCGACGACGCGCGCCTCGGGCTTCGCGGCGGGTGGTTTCGCACCGGCCTGAAGCTCGGCGAGCGCGTCGGCGGAAATCAGTTCCTCGGCCTCGGCCTTCGCCTTCGCGCTCTTGCGATAAGCGCTCAGCCGCTTGGCCGCTTCCTTCGCCCCGGCCGCATCGGCGAAGCCAGTGTCCACCAGCAGCGGCGCAGCGGTCAGGTAGCGCCCTTCCAGATCATAGACGTGGACTTCGGAATGCAGATCGTCCGGGTCGAACCGCACCGTCACCGGCTCGCCTCGCAGGGCCGAAAGCTCCGGGTGCCAGTAGCGATTGCCGTGCAGCTCGAGCTCGCCGTTCAGCTTGTTGAGCCTCTTCTGATCCGCCGCCAGCAGAGCCATGCGCAGATGCTCCGGGCTCGCCTTCGAAATGCGCGCGCTGGCATAGCTCTCGGCGAAGGTCTGGTCGAAGCTGCGCCCCTTGGCCGCTTCCGTCTTGCGCCCGGTTCGCGCATTGTGGCGGGCGATCCATTCGTCGACCAGCGCGGAGAAGGTGTCCCACTCCACCACCTTCGTGCCGTAGTTCGACGGCTTCGCCATCGGACTATTGCCGGTGTAGGCCCCCTCGCACTCGGGGGCTTTCCCGATGTAATTCTCCAGATCGCGGAAGGCCCGCTCGATCGGCTTCGATTGCCCGTGATAGGGTTTCGCCGCGTGGACCTGCACGCCAACGCCCGTCAGCAGCCCGACCGGCTCCTCCTGCTTTACCTTGAAGCGGAAGCGCATGCCCCGGTGCCCGCCGGTGATCCACTTGCTCCAGAAAGCGCGGCTGTTGTCGAGCAACGCATGGTGCGGAATGCCCCATTCGCGGAAGAGATCGGCGAACGCGAGCCGGGTTTGGATCGCGCTTTCCTCGCACCCGAGCCGCCATGCCACGATCTTGCGGCTGTAAACGTCCTGGATCGCGACCAGCATCGGGCGGATCGGCTTCTTCGATCGGTGCATGGGCGGAGCTGACACGCGCACGTCGAACTTGTGGCCGTCGATATTGACCCACTCCAGTGCGTGCATTCCAGCGACAGTCCGGCGATTCGCCGGAACCGTCCGCAGCAGCGCTTCCTCGCCTTGCCGCTTCAGCGTCCAGACCTCGGGTCGAACCTCGGCCTTCAAACGCCGCCTGAAGGTCCGCTCAACGGGAATCGACAGGCCCTTTTCCTGCGCGATGTTGTGAACCCGCTCGTAGCAGCTCGTCAGAGTCGGCCCGGATGGTCGCAGTGCATCGGATTTGTAGATCGTCCAGATTTCGTCCGGGATCGTCGCCTTCACGCCGCCACCCTTGCGGCGAGTAGCAAGCGCGGGCAGCCTGTCGTGCCGCTCCAGCCCCCGGATCAGCTTCAGCCAGACACCGATCGTCGACACGCCAACATCGTGCTCGGCTGCCACGGCAGCGACCGCCGCCGTCGCGTTTGATCCGGCACTCTTCAGCGTTTCGACCGCATTGACGATCGCCAGCCTCTTCTCCGCCTCGCGCTTCACCTTGGCGGGCTGACGCTCGTACCAGGCCCACTTCTCGGCCCGCTGGGCCTCCGGGTCGCGCTGCGGCTCTGCCGATGCGACGACGCCGCGCCGGATAAGCTCCAGGCGCGCCTCACCGGGCAGCAGCGAAAGGTGATATTCGGTCCCGCCGCCCCGGCCAGCGCGCTTGCGGACCAGCACCTCGCCTGCCGATCCGACCCGCGACGCCCAGCGCTCCTCGCGGGCGCGCTGGTTGATCCCGCGCTTGTTCGCAGGAAGGCCGGGCAGCGCCAGCTCCGCCAGTTCCGCTGCCGAGAACCACGCATCGCTTTCCGCCAGCTGCTCGCCGACCATCGCTGTCTTGACCTGCGCGTTCATTCGCCGGTGCCTCCCCGTCGAAGGGGCGGCGCGGTCTTGCGCAACTCCCGAGCTCGCGCCTGCATTTGGCGGATTTCCTGCTCCAGACTGCCGAGTTCGGCAGTCTCCAGCTCGCGCCCGGTAACCACGCCGCACCCGGCCTCGCGCATGTGCTTGTCGAGCAGGTCATAGCGCTCGGTCACGGCGACGATCGCCATCAGCCGAGTAAAGGGAACCTTGTGATCCTCGCGCGCGGGGCTCGAATAGGCATCGAGCATCGCCTTCGAGACATCGGAGCCGAGCAGCTTGCTGACCTCGGCGGCGATCGCGTACCGATCACGATCGTCGCTGTTGAGCATCTCGCCGACGAACACGTTGGTGCGCCGCTCGAAACCGGCAAGCGCCGCCTCGCCCGAAGGCGCTGACGGAGGGTCGAAGCAAAACGCGATCTGATTGGGATGCGAGGGTGCCTTAGCCATGCTCGCACCGTTCGTAGAGGTGATCCCGGCAGGGGTTGAACGACCCGACAGAGTGGTGCCGAGGCAGGACGGTGACGATGCGGGAATCGACGATCACGACACGCTGGCCACCGCTCAGTTTCACGTAAGGTGCGCCGAAGTCCGCCGCCCGCTGGAACACGGGCGCATTCAGACGACGCGTGATCTCCGCCGCCGGGACATCCTCGACCCGCTCCTGGTATCGCTCGATCGCGTGGACGGTGACGTACAGCTCAGGCATGCGGAAACCCGTCGTGCTGGACGCCATCGAGCAGGCGACCGGCGCGCTTCTTGCCGACGCGCATCGCAGGAAACTCACCGGGCAGCGCTGTGCCATTCTCGCTTTCGCAGGGAGCCCACTCGCCCCATTGCTTGAATAGGAAAGGGACGCCTGCCGCTGCGCACTGATCGCGCAGGGAGCGCGCCCAATCGGGGTGCATGGGCCGTGCTTTGGGGCCGCTCTCGCCGCCGACGATGACCCAATCGATAGCAGCGCAGTCACCGGACATGCCGACGACGCCATGCGTGCCGCGCAGAGCATCAATGTTTGTGATCCCATCGTGGTGGAGCAGCGCTAGATCGACCGGCGCGAGCAGCGGTTCGCAGGAGAGGAAGCGCACGGCGGCGGGGGTGGCGAGCAGATCGGGAATGCGCTCGTCGGCGCGGGTTTGATCCTCGACCGAGACGCCGAGCCAGACGTTCGGTAGTGTCTCGAGGGACGGACGATATTGCGGGACGCAGCCGTGTTCGGTGGCTATTTCGATGGCCTGATCCCAGATGATTGCCATGCTTTTGCAGGGCCCGCCGGCGTCGCGGTGTTTCTCAAAATATTCGCGCATCCGCGCGCTGCGCTTGGTCAGCACTTGGAAGGTGTGCTGCGGGCAGAGCGCCATCACCGCGAACACGCGGTCGATCCATTCGTCGGGCACGCTCTCATGAAAAAGGTCGCCGTGCGCGCAGACGAAGATCCGGCGCGGCTTCTTCCAACGCAGGGGCTGTTCCAGCACCTTCTCGTTGAAACGGACCTCGCCGGTCCACACCATGCCGCCAGCGGTCTTTTCGGTCAGCCCGCGTCGCGCCTCTACCCGGTGCGCCTGCTTCATCGCGTAGCAGTGCTTGCAGCCGGGCGAGGTGACCGAGCAGCCGTTGACGACGTTCCACGTTGCGTCGGTCCATTCGATAGAAGTGCGATCAGCCATCCTCAGTGCCTCCGCTGCTGAGAGGTGTGGTTCCACCGGACGCGCGGCGCGGACGGATTGCACGGCGCTTCCGCACTGCGCAGATCGTCGATCAGGGCGCGCGCATGCGCGTGGCCCGCCTCCGTCAGCCGATCGTCGCTTCCGATCAGCCCGCGTTCGCGCAGGCTGCGCTTCATCGGTTCGAAGTGCGCTCCGCTCACCGGATCACCTCGAACCCGCTTTCGCAGGCCAGCTCGATTACCTCTTCGGCAAGGCGCGGATCGCGCTTGCCGGTAACGCGGTATCGGCGGATCAGCGCGGCACGATCGACCACGTCGACCAGGATGCCGCGACGCCGCAGATGGGCGATCGCGCCGTCGACATTGGCCATGCGCAGATGGAACGGAATGGCGAGGTCGCGCGGCGCTGCCGCGATGGAGAGGCTCGGCGCGTTCATGCCTGCACCTGCGGGATCGGGCACGCCGAATACTTGCACGGCTTCGTGCGCAGCTGGCCGCACTGGCCGCACTCGGCATAGCGAGCCATCGGAACGTGGATCACGCCCTGGCCATAGGCGGGACGGTCGCCGACCATCTTCGCGACGACATTCTCGTTCAGGCCCAGTGGGGCGGGTTTCAGGTTCGACATCGCGATCAGTCCCTCATCATCCAGCGTTCGTCGGGCAGGTCGCGCAGGCGCTGCGGCGCAGCCGCTTCGCAGGTGCGCACTTTGCGTTCGCCTTTGGATCGGCGGCGCAGCTCGAACCGAGCCTCGATCGGCGTGCAGCCTGTCTCCAGCGCCAGCTTCATCTCGCGATTGTGCTGGCGGTATTTTTCGGCGAGCGATTGGCGGGGCATCATGCGTCCTCCTGCTCCAGTGTGCGGGCGAGGCGTGCTTCCACTTCGCGCTGCTGCTCCCGCCAGACGCGCATGTGCAGACAGCGCTCCAGACGCGCCTCTTCCGCGCGTTCTTTGGGGTTAAGCGGACGCTCGCAGCGCAGCCGCGCGAGCTGCTCGCGCCGGGCGTCCTGCTCGGCAATCCTGGCTGCGCGCGCACCCATCACCCGCGCTCCTCGACGGCTTCGGTGATCCGGGTAACGGCGGCTTCGAACCAGCGCGGATTGCGCTCGATGCCGACAAACCGCTTGCCTGCCTTGATCGCGGCCACGCCGGTCGATCCGGTGCCCATGAACGGGTCGCAGACCGTCTCGCCCGCGACGTTCGCCATGATCTTGTCCATCACGGCAGGTGGCTTGATCGTCGGGTGGCCGAAGCGGGCCTTCAGCGACCGATCGCTGTCGGCGGTGATCGACCGGGACTTCTCGGCCAGCGTGCCCTGCGGGTGATAGCCCCGGTTCCACGCGTGAACGTAGAACTCGCGATCGGGCCGATAATGCTTGTTCGCGACCGGTTGCGGGGTCGCCTTCGTCCAGTCGAGCAGCGCGAAGCGATGGAACTGGCCTGCCAGCGTGGGCAGCAGCGCGGGCAGCTGGTCGTTGTGGCAGAAGCACACGACCGCGCCGCAGAGCAGCGGATTGATGATCGACTGATCGAAGCCCTTGTCGATCCCTGCCTCGGCGATCTCGTCGATCACCTTGCGCGCCTTGCGATACCGCCCGCCGCCGCTCGTCGCGATCAGGTACGGCGGGTCCATCACGTCGGCATCCATGAAGCTGAGCGTGGGCCGGATCGTGTACGCATCTCCGCAGTAGAGCGTCGCGCGGTCGCCGATCTGGACGACATGCCGCTCGCTTCCCGGTTTGGCGGGGTCGACGCCGATGATCTGCGGCGCGGGAGAGAGGTGACCGGCCATCAGCCGCGCGCCCACACGAAGGCAGGATCGACGCCCAGGTCGTTGCGAAGCGCGT
>NZOF01000115.1 GCA_002695185.1 Erythrobacter sp. | reverse complement strand
CTGATACGATTGAACAGCTTTGCATTGACCCGCAGATCTTTCCATCCAGCTTTTGCTTCGAACAGCATTGAGGACAGTGGGAGCATGAATTTCGGCAGCATATGCCGCCATTGTTCAACTAAAGTTGAGCGCCGGACCATTTCAGTAAGGAGCATGGATCGCGTTTCCTCATGCTCCGTTACCCAGCGACTGAGGCCCGCTAAAACTCGATCATTGATAATCAATGCACGCAACATTTCCTCTTCATTGTCGAAGATGCTGCTCAACTCTTTATTCTCAGCAGTCACCCTCTTGGTGTCCGTTATATCGATCGGATAACGGGTCCTTTTCGTGAACAATAGCTTTGGATGGCGAGACCTTGTCTCTTCGAAGCCATATGACAATCTCTTCCGGATATCATCCGCCCGAGACATTCTTGAGGTTTCCGGTAATAGGTCCTGAACGAGCTCAAGTAAGCGGATTTTTTCATCGTCATCCATGCCAAATTCTTTGGCAAGTTCCTCAATATGACGACGCCTCTTGCCTCTTTCTCGACGAGAATCTTTAAGCTCCTCGTCTTTTAACTCTCCCTCATTCGAGGTCAAAGGTGGTTCCAAATCTAAATCCGAAACAGGGTCCGCGACCCTGCCCTCTTCCATCAGGAATTTTCGTTTCGGTCGCTTAGGACCTTCAGCACTTTCTTCTTCCATCATAGTTGATCCTTGAGAATCGAATCAGAGACCTCTGCTCTTCAGACCTTTGCGAGAGGGTGGCTCAGACCACATAAAGCTTAGCAAAGTACTCATCGGCATCGGCGAACGGAGCAAAACACCGCTGCCAGAAAAACTGTGCCGTTCCGCGGAACAGGGCGGCGCAGACCACATAACATTCTAGGATATAGGATTTCCGCGGTTTGTTTGCATATCAGAGGGTGGCCGAGACCACATAAGCCCTAGTTTATACTACTTTTAGCATACCGCAGTCGCAGACCACATAGGTCACGGAATACCTAAGATCGTGGCGGATTTCAGGATCGGTGCCTGAGGGTGGCGCAGACCTCACAAAAATCCCACAATTCGCTCAAACCCGCATTTATCCATGTGTTCTGTTCGAGAAGAACCAAAATAAAACGGCACCCGAGCGCCGGTAACCGCAAGATATTGAGATATTTCGCTCTTCCTCTGAACCGGCCACATACAATTTCTGGACAAGAGATACCAAATTTGACTGACGACGGGCGATTATTCGCGGCATGTCTACTAGACAGCTTGTTAATTTCGTACGCGCAATACCACAAAAAGGGGCGCACTTGCGTTCACCCCTGTTTGCGGGCGCCATTCCGGCCGTTGACGGCTGTCATGGTATTTGTTCGCTTCGCTCACACGTCGCCCCTGCGGGGCCTCCTCATGCTGCGGTCATTGGCATGACCTGGGGCGGCGAGCATCGCCTTGGGTGAAGGTGATACCGTTCGGACGCCATCTGCCGTCCGATCCGAATCCAGAGTTTTTTGCGAAGAACTGAAGGAAGGAATGCCGGGATGAACCGGCATGAAGAGAGGAAAAGATTTCCGCTCGAGCTTCGCCTCGCCGGTTCGCCAACCGAACCGAAAAGGAAAACGAAAATGACTAACCAACACCTTGATCCGGTGCTCGAGGAACACGCAAAAGTTTTGCAGCATGAACCTGGGTACACCGTGCTGCGACGCGTCCCCGAACCCTATTCGCAATTTCCCGATGATGGCGTCCCGCCCGATGGCCGCTGCATTGCAATCGTCGATCTCGAAACAACCGGCCTCGATGCAGAAAAAGATTCCATCATCGAGCTCGCTCTCATGCTCGTATGGGTGGACGACAAAGGCGAAATCATTTCGCACTTCGGACCATTGAGTTGGCTGGAGGATCCGGGCGTCGAACTGGATCCTCGGATCACGCTCGTCACAGGTCTCGCCAATCACCATCTGGTCGGCAAAACGATCAACGATATCTCAGTCGAAGGGCTGCTCAGCCGCGCTGATATGTTCGTCGCGCACAATGCCCAATTCGAGATCGATTTTCTCGAGCGGCGCTATCGAATTCTCGAACACGCACCATGGGGTTGCTCGCTTCGAGATATCGATTGGTTGATGGCTGGTTTCGATGCGCGAGCGCAAGGCCACTTGCTGATGCAACATTCATGGTTCAGCGACGCACATCGCGCAGGTCCGGATGTGTGGTCGCTGTTTTGGCTCTTGAGCCAAAGGCGCAAAGGCCTCGGCGCCGATCCGGAACGAACGCATCTCCAGCGGCTGCTCGAAGCAATCGAAAAAGACAGCGTCGTTGTCCAAGCTAATCGCGCGCCGTTCTCGAAGAAGGATCTGCTGAAAGCTCGTGGCTACCGCTGGAATGCGGATGCGCGGTTCTGGCAAAAAGAGCTCGATGAAGAGCTCGTCGCGCACGAGCAAGCATGGTTCTACTGCCAAGGCCTTCCTGCGCCGACCTTGCGACCGATCAGTGCCCATCAGCGTCATCGCTGAAGCGGACAATTTCCAACCACCGAATTTTATGCGGCCCGCGTTCCTCGCGGGTCTTTTCATATGGAGAGCACACAAATGCACATTACCCAGAACAGCTTCGAGGAAATCCTCGAGCGTGAGGCCCGACTGTTTGCAGCGAGAAGCGGCGGCGATGGACAATCAGATCGGCCGACAAGGCTCATCATCGCGGACTTCGAATACCGCTGGGATCGGCTTCGCTACGATGCCTATCGCGTCGAAGAAGGCTGTGATGCCGAGCCCCTAATCCGGTGGCCATTCCATCGCATCGCAGCTGCATCCTGGTTGCAGCTCCGCATCGATCCCGGTGAAGACATCCCGGTGATCGAGGACGTGGTGGTCGTTACCGAAAACGAGGCAACAGAATCCGAGATAGCAGAGCAATTCTTCAACGCGCTTTGCCAAGCGAGCGACGCGTGCCTTGTAACCTGGGGCGGAGAAACGAAAGACCTGGCGGTGCTCCGCCGCTGCGCCAACGAGTTCGGGCTTCTGCTTCCTCCGCAACTGATCGATGGATCGCCACATGCGCGCGAGCGCGTCGATCTTTGCCGCGCGGTTACGGTTCAGGCGAAGTCGCCCCATCTCCCCGAGTACGCCGCTGCGACTTCGATTCCTGCCAAGCCCTCACCGAGCAAAAAGATCGGCACGCTCGTCGAAGCCGGCGCGTGGGAAAAGGTACGCGAACAGGTGCTGGCCGATGTGATGACAACCAGCGTGATCGCGCTGCGTCATTTCTGCTCGCATGGCATCGTCCAAATCGACCGCGCGTGCGCCAATGTTGCGATCGGCAAAGCGGTTCAGGCTGCCGTGCCCCAAAGCGCGTTTGCATCGAAAGTCTTTCGCCCATGGGCCCGAGACGCTGAGCGCGCATCGCGGCTTCGCGGCAAAGTCTACCGGCCCGACTGACGGTGATGCCGTACGACCATACCGAAGGAGAATATCGATGACATAACGAACCGACAGAAACGGCGATCGGTACCGCCGCCCTTTTCTCGTGCCGAACTGAACCTGCGATCCTGCAGGTCATACGCAAGCCGCTTTCCCATCCGGGATCAGCGGCATTTTTTATGCTTAAAGGAAACTAACCAATGCCACGTAACAACTCGAATAAGGGCAAGCAGCTTGCAAAGGCTGCTGCCACCAATCTTCCTGCCCTTCCTGATCGATTCCCGATCGCCGGCACCGAGGTGAGACCTCTCCAGCTTTACACTGTCGCAAAGCGCCATCCCAAAGGTCCAGGGCCATGGAATGGAGAACCCGACAAGCTTGCCTGGAAGGATGCAGCATCGGGCCTCGACTGCATTCTCCTGCGCCAGCCAAACAGCGTATGGGGAGCTTTCGTAGGCGTCTCACCGTCGCATCCGCTGTGGGGGTTTGAATGCGATGCGATCCCCTCGTCGCTCGACCTCAAGGGCCATGGAGAGATAGACTATGCCGAAACCTGCGCACTCTATGAGCCCGAAGAAACCCGGATCTGCCACGCGGAGGCGCATCGGCAAAACGGTGCCCATGTCCCGAACGACGAGCACGATCATACTGGCGAGGCATGGTGGTTTGGCTGCTCTGCAGATAAGCCCGGCGATTACGTACCGCATTCCCCGAAGCCGATCCTCGCGCGCGAGCACGGCGAGACCTATCGCGACATCGATTACATGTACGAGGTCGCCATCGAGCTGGCTCGTCAACTGGCAGCTATCGAACGGCGAACGCCGCAATCTGCGCTCGGTCACGATCCAGTCGGTGCTTCGCCGGCCCGTCTCGGCAAGTCGTGAGGAGGACAGACCATGGATGAACGTCTTTACGAAGAACGCCGCAACGCAAACCTGCCTTTCGGCTATTGGCTCGTGGTCGACGACGAAGAACCACCCTATCTGATCGATGAACAGGGGCAGCGCTGGAAATCCCTTCGCGATTACATCTGGCGGGGAAGGCTTGGCATGGCGACAAACAATCCCGTGCAGTGCGAGAACCAGATCGAGTTTCTGCTGTCGATCCTTGCCGCAATGGATCGGCGCACGGTCCCGATCGAAGAGCACGTCACAGATTTCTTCGTCGGCTCGTGGGATATTGCCCGCCACTATGGCTCGTGGCTCGAAGGACAGGGTCTTATCGAGGATGGGTTGAGTGGAGCCCTGACACCCGAGGGCCAGGCGATCCTGGTTGCTTTAGCCAGCACGCGCTCAGCAGGGGCTGCACCCATCCCGATTGGACTAGCGACTATCGAACCCCATCGCGGTCCCGATGGCGGCAGGACGCGTGAAGATTATGAGCGAATGCTCGGCGCGAACGAGCGATTTGCACATGGGCTTCCCCATCGATTTGTTCGCGAGACCATCGCCGAGCTGCCCGCCATCAAGCTGATCGGTATGCCACAGGGACAAAATGTTCCCCTGGGGCGTGTCGTATGGAGCATCACCTGTTCCGACAGGCATGCGCGAGACCGATTATACAGTTGGCTCCTTCACCGCATCGATCGCTGGGAAACGTGGGCGGGCCTGGCTTGCAAACGCGGTGCTCGAGCGCTGAGCGAGCACTTGTTGCAAATGAAGTAGGTCGACGATCACCCTACGGACATTCGCAATGATTTCATGTCGAACCGGGGTGCGGCGCTTTTGCAGCTGTAGTGGTGCTGTCGAAGGCGTCGCACCCCAATTTTCAAACTGGGTAGCGCCGAGCCCAATTAGCAAGACCTGCCCGAAGCATGCGACCTATAGGGGCGGGCGTCGACGAAACTGACATTCGCAGGGGCTAAGACTAGCGGGAAGCCATATTTTTGCGCCTCGCCGAATCGACAGACGAGCAAACCGAGAACGTAGCGGGTGCCAGAGCCTTATGACCTAATCTTCCCCCTCACCGGATGGCATCATGTGACGATCCAAGTGAGCGTCAGGCCAGCAGCGATGACGTGCAGACCGAGCAGGATCACGAACTCGATCTTGAGCCCGAATTCATGCTGGCCTCGGTCAGGCACCGGGACACCAAGGCTCGCGACGCCCAGACCAGGTTCGTGCAAGTCCCTCCGCGACCAGCTGATCGCCAATGGAGCGCCCCGAACGGTGCAGGGTAGCAAGAGTGCGTCCATAACGATCCTGGCCCTTACGGGCGATCTGGAAAGCTCCGGCATTCAGAAGCTGCACCAGCCGGTTCCTCGCGCGAAGCGCAAGGTCTCGCTCATACTCGCACACCCCATTCAACTCTGGCGTGTCGATGTCGGCGATGCGGATCTTCTCGCCCTCCCACCACACGGTGTCGCCGTCGTGGACACAGTGGTCCCGAGGTCCGGGGGCACAAACGGCGAGCGCGGCAGCGAGCAGAAGCATGGGGATACCCTACCGCGAACATCATCATTTTCCTACTTGGAACAAATGTGGAACAGGCGCAGTCATCGAGTCGGAGGTTCCTATGATTGTTCTAAGCCCATCGATGCTCGCCGCCATTGCGTGCATCATCACCGCCTGTTCTGCTCTTGTTTGGTCGGTGCGCCGAAAGCCATGAGTTCGAAGCGCCTTGACAGCATCGCCGACTATTCACGGCATGGTTATGCGCTCCGTGTGGACTGTCGTCGCTGTCGCAGGGTTGCAGTGCTGGATCCGTTACAGATCGCCCTTCAATGCCAGCAGCGCGGCTGGTCGAAGCAGATGGCAGCTCTTGAGGAACGGCTGCGTTGTTCACGATGCGGGAGCCGCCAGACGCGGCTCGGGCCCGCGTTCGATCAGCAACAAGGTGCTCGGGATCGATTGTAAATTGGAAACGGACGCCATGGCTCCATTGCACTTTTGCGTCTGCAGCCCATTTCCTGGATGTGAACGGCGGGCTGCTCGGCAGGAATGCGACCCCGGGCCGGGGGCCTTAGCCCCTTAAGCAGTCCGCTGTTCCTTAAAACGGCCGCCCCGAGTTACCCCGAGGCGGCCTTCTTATCTTCAGCTGCCAATATCAGCGCAGGTTAGAGGCGGCGTAATCCGCAACGTGGCGGGCAGCCTTATCAATTCCAGTCTTGTTCGAGCCACCGAAAAGCCCTCCTCCAACGGAGCCCTCGCCACGAACCGTCGCAAGGATTTCGCCTGACTGATTGATGAAATCCACTTCAAGGACGACCTTTGAGCCGCCCCCAATACCGCCGGTCAGATAGCGGCCGAGGCGGCTACCTTCGTTAAAGCCGACGTAGCGCCACTTTACAGTCAGACCATCGCCTTTTGCGAAGATTGGCGAGTCGCCCATAAACAGTTCCTGCTCGAGCTTTTCTTGCGTGTAAGCTCGATTGTCGTTGTCGATGGGGACACCACCGTTATCGAACTCGACTGTTGCCGCGGTGAACTTCTCCTGCCCAGCGTATGGCTGTTCTACGACCAAAACGCTGCTTGCACACGCAGAGAGAGAAAGCGCCGCAAAAGCAGCAAGAACAAATCTGATCATATTTGCAACCCCCTGAAAAAGCCCGGGTATTCGGGCGGCGGACGCAGGACCCTATTTATGAAGTGGTGTCAATTGTTCCTGCAGAGAAACTTCCGCATTTTCGAAGACACCGAAGTCGACGTGACTTTGTTGCCTCACTGGGCATGGTGAAACGTACAACGTCACCCGCCTCCCAAAGTATGCCAGCCAAGGTCCCTCGCGGCCTCTTCCTTCTCACACAGAATCAATGACTATTGCCGAAGGGTATGCAGCGCTATTGGCGGCTTGGCTCATGGCTGCCGGGGAGCTGGACGGCACCCTTACTTTGGTTTGTCTGCCTCAGGGGCCTTGCAGACTGACTGCGAATTTCATCAGATTTACGGCGACAAGTGGGCCGCCACCTGACCGTCCGCTTTTGGTTCGTCAGTCCCAGCTAGCGGACCGTTCACCCTATGTTTTGGGCCCGCAAGTAATCGAGAATTTGCAATGCAAAATGCTGATCGTCTTTCGATTTTGACTAGGACTGATTACCATAATTAATACTAACTGGTGGAATGTCTTAACGAATTGCGCCAAGACGCTGTACGAAACCTTACGCCGAAAGTCAGGCAGCAGATGGAATTGGGGGGTGCTTCTTGAAAGACCGCATTGGCTCAGGCGCTGAGCAAGTGAAAGGCCTGCGGATCGAGGTCGAGGCTTGTGAGCGGATCGGCTTCGTGTCGCAGCAGAATTCCGTACCGCCGCTGCGCGAGATCACGCTTATCAACGAGACCGATGAGCCTGCGTCGAATCTCACTCTGTCGCTGGCCGCCGATCCGGGAATTCTCGGCGCCAGAACCTGGTCAATCGATCTGATTGATCCCGGACAACATTTGCACCTGATGGATCGCGACGTGAAAATCGCCGCGGGCTTCGCGCGCGAGTTGGCTGAGGCCGAACGTGCCAACATTTCGCTGGAATTGCGCGATGGCGAAGATCAGCTGTTCGCCCAGAAAACGCTACCGATGACGCTGCTGGCGGTGGACGATTGGGGCGGCGCGGACGCCATGCCCGAACTTCTTCCCGCATTCGTGATGCCCAACGATCCGGCGGTCGAGAAGGTGTTGCGCGCCGCGTCTCATGCGCTCTCGACGTCCGGGCGTCCAGATGGGATTGACGGCTATGAAAGCGGCAATCGAGCGCGAGTTTATGAAATCGTTTCCGCCATCTGGTCGGCCGTCAGCGGACTCGAACTCACCTACACCCTGCCCCCTGCCAGCTTCGAAAGTCGCGGCCAGAAGATCAGGTCGCCCAGCGCGATCTATTCCGGCCGTGTCGCGACCTGCCTCGATACCGCGCTACTATTCGCTGCCGTGATTGAACAGGCCGGCCTCCACCCCCTCATCGTCTTGACGGAGGGCCATGCGTTTGCCGGAGCTTGGATCGAGCGGGATCAGTTTTCCGAACTGGTGACGGACGAAGTGGCGGCGGTCCGCAATCGGCTCGACCTCGGCAATATCGTGCTTTTCGAAACTACCATGGTAACCGGGAATAACCGCGCGCGCTTTTCCGAAGCGGCGCAAGAATCGAAACGCGAGCTCGAACTGATTGAGCCGGGAGATTTCTTCCTCGCTGTCGATGTTCGGCGCGCCCGAATGCGCGAAATCCTGCCTCTCTCAAGCTCCTCGCCGCAGATGGAAGAGGAGGACGAGGGTATCGCGACCACCTTTGTGGAGGACGCACCCGACCTCTATCGCGGGTCGCTGGAAACTACGGAGATCGAGGAATGCGAGGCTAAACCCGGCGACCGGATCGAGGAGTGGCAGCGCAAGCTGCTTGACCTTACCGCGCGCAACCGCCTGCTTAACCTCCCGAAAACCGGAAACCTTCGCCTGGAATGCCCCGATCCGGCGGCGCTTGAAGATCTGTTGGCTGATGGGCGCAAGATCACGGTCTTGCCTCTTCCCGATCTTGGCGTCGGGGGGCGCGATGTCGAACTTCATCGTGATCGCAGCCGCACGGATCTGAAGTCCGGGCATGCACTCGCAGGACTTGAAAAGAACGAGGTCTATGTCGAGCAGGACAAAGGCAAGCTCGAAACCGCGCTGATCAAGCTTTATCGCCAGGCCCGGTCGGACTTGAACGAGGGCGGATCCAACACGCTGTTCCTCGCCTTTGGCTTCCTCGAATGGAAGAAAAAGGTAACAGACGATCGCAGCTATCGCGCTCCGCTGATTTTGCAGCCGGTTCAATTGCAGCGGCGAAATGCGCGCTCGGGCATGAAGCTGGTCGCGCATGAAGACGATCCGCGCTTCAATATGACCTTGCTCGAACTGCTCAAGCAGGATTTCGGCTTGGTGATCGAAGGGCTAAATGGCGAATTGCCACAGGATGCGAGCGGGATCGATGTGAAGGCGGTGTGGAACCATATCCGCCGCGCGATCACCGGCACTCCTGGTTTCGAAGTGCGCGAGCAAGTGGTGCTCGGTATCTTTTCCTTCTCGAAATACCTGATGTGGAAGGACCTCGTCGATCGACGCGATCTGTTGAAGAAGAACAAGGTGGTCCGCCATCTGATCGAACGCGGTGAAGAACCGTTTGAAGCGTCTGAAGCTTTGATAGAACCGGCGGCGCTCGATACCGCTGTCGACCCTTCCGATCTTTATGCGCCCCTGCCGGCCGACAGTTCGCAGTTGGCGGCTGTCGTCGCATCGGGGCAAGGTCACGATTTCGTGCTCGACGGACCACCGGGGACCGGCAAGTCGCAGACCATCGCGAACATGATCGCGCAGAACCTGGCACTGGGTCGCCGCGTATTGTTTGTCTCGGAAAAGCGGGCGGCGCTCGAAGTGGTTTATCGCCGGCTGGAGCAGGTGGGCTTAGGCGATTTCTGCCTCGAACTCCATTCGCATAAGAGCGCGAAGATCGAGGTGATACGCCAGCTGGAGCGGGCGTGGAACGCCAAGGGCGCGCTTGGCCAAGACGAATGGCGCGCACGGACCGATCGGCTGCGGAATCTTCGCGACGATCTCAACAATTTTGCCGGCGCGCTTCACCGCCGCTACAGTTGCGGTTTGACGGTGCACGATGCCGTCTGGCGCGTGGTGCGCGACGACGACGGCGCCCTTCCGGTCTTTATTTGGCCCGAACGGACCGAGCATTCTGCAGCGCAAATGAATGAAATGCGAGATGCAGTGCGCCGGCTGGAACTCACCATCAGAAGCCTGCGTTCGCTGCCACAATCCGTCCTCAAACACGTCGCGACGCAAAGCTGGTCGAATGCGTGGCAGTCAAAGTTGGCCTCCGCTGCACGCGAATTGGGAGAGACTGCGGCGGATCTGCGCGAGGCGGCGGCGACCGCGATGCGTGCAGTCGGCATTGCCAACGAGATCGTCGGGCCGGAGGACGCAAGACGCCTGCACGCTCTTGGCAAGGCAATCGTCGAAACGCATGGGCTCGACCTCTCATTCGCCTTCCGCCCCGATCACGCACAGATTGGCGCTTCAATGCGCGAGCTGACCGCGGCGCTGCGAGAATGGCAAGAGCGCCGGACCCGGCTCTCGGCGGGATATCAAGAGCCATTCGCCATCGAGGACATTAGTCGCGATTTGGCCGAAGATTGGCGCATCGCTAACGAGAAGATGTGGCTGCTGCGCTATTTCGCCAGCCGCGCCATACTTAAGCGTATGGCCGAAACTGGCGGCGCAAGCGGTGAGATCGTTCCGGACAAAGACCTTCCCCTGTTCGACGAGATGGCAAGCCTGCACGCACGCGTTGATGTCACGTCCGCCAACATAGATGGCGTTCCGGCAAATAAGGGAATGGAAAGCGATCCTGACCGGCTTGAGCGTCTGGCCGATGCAGGCGAAGCGATCCGCACGGCCGTCAGTAGATATGCACGGGATCCTTTGGAGTTCACACAGGCGATCGGCGCGGTGCGGACGATCGTTGTCGACGCCAATGAAATGACGGCTGGCGACGCGCCTTTAGCCGCTGCGATCGCGAAGCTGGGCGATGCTCTCAAGCGGTTCGATGCCGCTTGCACCGAATTTGTCGAGATAAGCGAAGCCGAAGATGCGCCGTCCACATTCGAAGGTTTGGGCGATATTTCACGCGACATTGCCGATCACCTGCCGCAACTCAATTCGCTGTGTCAGTGGAACGGTGCCAAGGCGCGAGCCGCCACGCTGGGCCTGGCGCCGATGATTCGGCGCATTGAAAACGGGCTGGATGAAGGCGTGGCAATAGTGATGTTCGAGGCAGCCTATGCCAATTGGTTTGCGCCTTGGGCGATTGATGCCGATCCGCACCTGGCCGAATTCCACGCCTATACTCACGAGGACAAGATCGCCGCCTTCCGCGACATGACCGAAGAGGTTCAGGGTCTTACCGCAAGATACATCCGCGCGCGGCTGTGCAGCGATTTGCCGGATCAATCGCAGGTTGCCAGGGCATCCGGCTTCGGTGTGCTGAAGCATGAGATGGCAAAGCAGCGGGCGCACAAACCGGTCCGTCGCCTAGCAGAGGAGATGGGCAGCGATTTCAGCGCGCTGGCACCTTGCATGCTCATGAGCCCGCTTTCGATCGCACAATATCTACCACCCGATCAGGAGCTGTTCGATATCGTGATCTTCGACGAGGCGAGCCAGATCACGCCTTGGGACGCCGTCGGTTCGATCGGCCGCGGCAAGCAACTCGTCCTCGCCGGGGATCAGAAGCAGATGCCGCCAACCAATTTCTTTAGTCGCGGATCGGCGACAGTTGACGAGGATGCTGTGGTCGACCTCGAAAGCATCCTCGACGAATGCGTGTCTGCCTCGATCCCGCGCCGCAGCCTGGACTGGCATTATCGCAGCCGTCACGATTCGCTGATCGCGTTTTCCAATTCGCGCTATTACGATGGGAAGCTTGTGACGTTCCCGGCACCGGAAACGCGCGATACCGCGGTCGAATGGCACCGGGTTGACGGCATTTATGCTAAGGGCACGGAGCAGACGAACGCCATCGAGGCGAAAGCCATGGTCGCCGAAGCGCGCAAGCGGCTGGGGGGGCAGGCCCCGGGCACGATCTCGCTGGGTATCGTTACGCTCAACAGCAAGCAGCAGGAACTGGTCGAGGACCTGCTGGAAAAGGCGCGTAAGAGCGATGCGGCATTCGATGCGCATTTCGCCGACGAACTCGAGGAGCCGGTCTTCGTCAAGAATCTGGAGACCGTGCAGGGTGATGAGCGCGACATCATCATGTTAGGCATTACTTTCGGGCCGGTGGAGGCCGGTTCGCTCAAAATGTCGATGAATTTTGGACCGTTGAACAAAGATGGGGGTTGGCGGCGCCTGAACGTCGCCGTCACCCGCGCGCGCAAGTCGATGTTGCTGTTTACATCGTTCGATGCGGGCATGATCGACCTGTCGCGCACGTCGGCCGCGGCGGTCCGCGATCTAAAGCATTTCATCGAATTCGCTGACCGCGGGCCCAAGGCGCTGGCCGAGGTCCATTCGGACAGCCTAGGCAGCACCGAATCACCGTTCGAAGACGCCGTGATGGCCATGCTGGAGCGGCGCGGCTGGTCCGTTCGACCGCAGATCGGGGTATCCGGCTATCGCATTGATCTGGGCATCGTCCACCCTGACCATCCGGGCGATTTCCTCGCCGGAATTGAGTGCGACGGTGCGATGTATCATAGTGCACTGACCGCACGCGATCGCGACAAGGTGCGCCAAGCGGTCTTGGAAAATCTCGGCTGGACGATCATTCGAATCTGGTCGACCGACTTCTGGATCGACCGCGAGGGGGCAATGGAGAAGATCTTCTTGCAGCTCGAAGAAGTGCTCGAAGCGGACCGGCAGGCCCGTTCCGAAAAAGAAGAAGCCGCCGCCAATTCCGCTGCGGGCGAGCACCAAGAAGCGTTCGCGCAGGGGCCCGCGGCCGGCAAACCCAAAGAGGAGGCAGAAGTCGAGGAGCCCGAAACCGCGCCGCACGTTGAGCTGCCAAACGATCCCGACGAGGAAACGTCGGATCCGCCGCAACGAGACCTGATGTTCGCGCGCGCATTCGATGCCAAATCCGCGCGGGAAGTGCCGTATCGCCACACCGATTTCTCGGACCTCGATGGGACCATCGATCCGCAGCGGTTCTACGACGACGACTACGATGACGACTTGGCGAACTTAATCGCTCGGGCGATCCAGTTCGAAGCTCCGGTAAGGGACGACAAGCTGGCTACGATCATCGCGCGGGCCCATGGCTTCGCGCGCACAGGTAGACTCATTAAGGAACGGGTAGACGCCATCGCGCGCCAGATCGCTTACTCAACGGTCGATGATGAAGGCTGCGTGTTCTTTTGGACGGATGAAAATCAGGCCGCCGACTTGGAGGAGTATCGCGTTCCAGCGAGCGGCAAGATGGAACGCTCAATCAATGAGATCTCGCTCGAAGAGCTCGCGCTTGCGGCGAATGCGGTGCCAGATGAGGGGGATCAGCCAGTTGCTGTGGCGCGGCTCTTCCTGATTTCGCGGCTTCGCAAATCTGCTCGAAAGAGAGTGGAGATCGCCATCGCTCGCTTGCATAGTTGAAATCTGGACATCTTACCGCCCCTATGGCGCCAGGGGTCAGACTTGGTTGGCTGACGGTAAGGTAAGTGAGGCCTAGCGGTGACTGTCAACCGCACTTCGAAACTTTGATCTGGAAGGAATGGCTTCCCTCCGATTGAAGGTCTCGCCAATACTCGTTCCTCTCTTCGTGACAAAGGCTTAGGGCATGAAACCCGTCAGATTGCTACACACCTCCGATTGGCATCTCGGACACGAATTGATGGGGCACTCGCGGGAGAGCGAGCACGAGGCCTTTCTCATCTGGTTGCTTGAAGCGCTTGAGGAGCACAAGACTGACGTTCTACTCGTAACTGGCGACGTTTATGATGTAGCCAATCCTCCCGTATCCGCCATGCGACGTCTCTACGGTTTCGTCCGCGAGGTGCAGCGGCGCGTGCCCAAGATTCAGATCGTCATCATTGGCGGCAATCATGACAGCGCTCTGCGCATCGACTTACCCGGCGCGTTGCTGGAGGAGGGGCGAGTTCGATTTGTCGGCGCCCTGCCTCGCAAGGAACGGGAGCCGGATTTCGACCGGATTTGTATGCCATTGGAGAATGCTGATGGTGAAGTGGCCGCATGGCTCGCCGCTGTACCATTCTGCCGCCCCGGCGATCTGGGGCAGGGAGGTCTGGCCGAACTCTACGGTAGCATTGCTGACGCGGCTGCGGCCAAAGCTGGAGACCTGCCGCTCGTTTTGTCTGGCCACCTGCACGTAGCCGGCGGCGAGGTTTCCGAAATGTCCGAACGGCGCATCGTTGTAGGTGGTGAAGAAGCGCAGGCTGCTAGTCTGTTTGACAGCCGTTCTGCCTATGTCGCGCTGGGCCACCTGCATCGTCCGCAGACCATCAGAAGTGACGTACCGATCCGCTATGCCGGCTCTCCATTCCCCCTTTCTGCGACCGAGCGCGAGTATAGGCACTCAGTGAGCGTTGTGACGCTCGATTCCACGGGTACTCGAGTCGAGGAAGTGGCCGTCCCCCGACCCGTGCGCTTCCTTAAGGTTCCTGCCGGCGCGCCAAAGCCCCTGAACGCTGTGGTGGCGGAGCTGGAAAGCCTGAAGATCGAGGAAGAACTGGAGGAGCGTGACCGGCACCCCTTCCTTGAAGTGGGGGTACTTGTAAGCGGGCCGGAACCGCACCTCCAATCGCGGATTCTCGCAGCGCTTGACGGTAAGCCTGTGCGCCTAACTCGCATAATTCGGGAGCGCAGCATTGAGGCTGGTTCTCGCGCCCTCGCTGCACGCGAGCAGGAACTAACCGACCTCAAGCCCGAGAGTGTTTTCGCAGAATTACACCGGACCCAGCACGGCACCGATCCGGCAGAAGGCCTGGACAAAGCTTTCAACGAGTTGCTCATCGCCGCGCATTGCGACGATGGGGAGGCGGTCTGATGCGTATTCTCGCCATTCGCGGCAGCAATCTCGCCAGCCTCGCCGGGGACTTCGCTGTAGACTTCGCGAACGGCCCACTCGGCGATGCCGGGATCTTTGCAATCACCGGACCGACCGGGGCGGGCAAGTCCACCCTGCTCGACGCGATGAGCCTTGCTCTGTTCGACGCCATACCGCGCCTCGCGGGCGCACCTGCCAGCGGCCAATTGTCGGATGACGAGTTCAGCCCGCGCGACCCGCGCGCCATCCTGCGCCACGGCGCGGGAGAGGGCCATGCGGAACTGGACTTCGTTGCCCGCGACGGGCGCTCCTATCGCAGCCGCTGGAGCGTGCGCCGCGCCCGTGGCAGGGCCGATGGCAGGGTGCAACAGGCCAGCATCGACCTCGAATGTCTCGACACCGGGGATCGACTCGGCGGACGCAAGCGGGAAACTTTGGCGGAGATTGAGCGACTGATCGGCCTCAATGCCGAGCAATTCGGCCGCGCAGTGGTGCTGGCGCAGGGCGAGTTCGAGGCCTTCATCAAGGCCAGTGGGGACGAGCGCGCCCAGCTCCTCGAAAAGCTGACCGGGGCGGCCATCTACACCGTGCTCGGTAGGAAGGCGTTCGAGAAGGCGAAGGACATCCGCTCCGGCTATCAGGGGCTGGAAGACCAGATTACCCGGCAGGAAGGGCTGAGCGACGAAGATCGCGCCGCGCTCGAGATCGCCATCGCCGAAGCCAAAACCGACCGCGAGGCGAAGGCGAACGCGCATGAGGCGCTACAGGCGGCGTGCCGCTGGACCGAGAGGCTTGCCGAGTTAACCGACAAGGCGGCGCAAGGCCGCGCGGCGCGTGACGCGGCGCAGCAGGCGGTGGCGGAGGCCGCGCCACGCGAGCAAGCCCTTAAGCGGCGCAAGCGCGCTTTCGATCATGCCGGGTATTGGCGGCAGCTAGAGGAAAAGCGGGGCGAGACCCAATATGCTCAGCGGACTCTTGCGGAGCGGGTGAAAGCCGAGGAGGAAGTGCAGAAGGCCGAAACAGCCGCGCGAGCCGCCGAGGAGAAGGCCACTTCCGCTCTCGAGGAGGCGAAGGCAAACCGGCGGAAGGCCGACCCGGAACTGCACGAGGCGCGCGAGGCGGATCGGGCCATTGCCGAGGCCGAGAAGCGGCGCGAGGAGACTGCCGCAAACCTCACCGGCTGTCGCGAGGCGCACGACCGGGCGCAGGTGGCGGTCGCCGGGGCGAAGGCCGAATACGAGAAGGCGCAACAAAAACGCGCCGAGCTGGAGCAATGGCGTGAAAGCAATGCCGGGCTGGGGACACTCGCCCGGGAGGAAACTGCACTGGCAGACGACCTTTCCGCCTTCTCGGTCCTTCAGAAGGAATTGGAGGCGCTGCAAGGCGAGCGCGACGCCGCGAAGGCCGTAGCCGACAAGGCGCAGGAGGCGCTCGAGGAGGCGGACGAGACCTCGGCGCAAGCCGAGAAGGAGCAAGGGGCGGCGAAGGAGGCGCTGGAAAAGGCACGCGAAGAGGCGCCCGACACTGAAACGCTCCAGCGCCTAGAGACGGAGCGCGAGGCCCTGCGCGAGGTGCAGACGCGGCACGGCGCACTGCAGCAGGCGCAGGAACTGGAGGCCGAGGCGGACGGGCAGCTCGTCGCTACGCGTCAGCTGGCAGGCAGGACCAAGGCCGAGCAGGCCGATCGACAGCGTGAACTGTCCGGGATCGAGGCCGACCTTCCCGCCCTTCTCGCCCGGAAGGTGGAATCCGAACACGCCCAGATCCGCGCCCTCGCCGCCTCGGACGAGAGCGTCGTCGCCCTGCGCGAGGCGCTTGAAGACGGCGAGGCCTGTCCCGTCTGCGGCGCGACCGAGCATCGCCTGAGCGCCGTGCAGGCGATCTTCGGCGAGGCGGTGGAAGAAGCCCGCGCTCGCGCCGCCGAAACGAGCGGGGCGCTGGACGAGGCTCGCAATCGGCAGACAGTTCTGAAGACGGAAATCGCAGCTGGCGGCAAAACCCTCGAGCGGGCCGAAAGCGAAGCGGAGCGGCAGGCGCAGACCCTGGCCGCCCGTGCTTCCGACCGCGAGCTGCGCGAGGCCGACCGCTCCGCGGCCATGGAAAAGTCGGGTCTCGATCTGGGCATGGCGGAGGACGATCTCCTGGATCTTCTTGCCGAGCGGCTGCCGCAGATTGACGCCGAGCGGGAGCGGCTGCGCGGCTCGGCGGCCAGGCTGGAGGCGGCCCGGCACGGGGAGGAGGATAAGCGCGCCGCCTGCGACGCCGCGCGCGAAGACCGGGACAGGAAACAGGAAGCGCAGCGCAAGGCGGCGGAGGCGCTGGCCGCTATCGCCCGCAAGCTGGATGGAACGGCCACCGAGCAGGACCGCATTGCTGCGACCCTCGACCGGACGCTGAACGACCTGGCCGACTGGCGGGCCCTACCCGATCCCGCGGATTGGGTGAGCCGCCGCGCCCGCGAATGGCGCGGCAAGGAAGAGGAATTGCGGGATGTGGATGCCCGAATCCCAGCCCTGTTGGAGCAATGGACGACGGACAGGGCCACAGCCTCCACCGCCTCACGCGATCTCGAAAACGCCCGAACACTTTCCAGCACAGCGCAAGCCACACTGGACGAGAGGCTGTCGTCTCGCCAGGCACTGCTCGGCGGGCGGCCAGTGGCCGAACTGGAGAGCGAACTGTCCGAAGCACTCGAAAAGGCGGAAGCTGCTCAAGCGGCGGCGCGGGACAGGCTCGGCACCGCAAGAACCGAAGCCGCCAGCGCCCGCTCGCACCGCGAGGGAGCAGAGGAGGCACTGACCCGGCTCGGAGGCGATCTGGCGCGCTTGCAGGAGGCGTTCGACAAGGCTCTCTCGGCCACGGATCTTTCGCTCGAAGAGGTCGCCGAAGCGGCAGGGGCCGGATCGCAGGCGCTTGAGAAGGAGGAAGCCGAACTGCGCGGCCTGCATACGGCGCTCGCCGAAGCGACGGCCGCGCTCGAGCAGCGCGAGGCCGATCTCGCCGCCCATGAGCAGAGCGAGCGCCCCGAAACCGGTCCGGACACCCTGGCCGTCCGGCTGGAGGAGGCGAAGGCAGCGCTGGACACGGCAGAGGCCACGCTTAAGGACCGGGAATTCCGCCTCCGTAAGGATGACGACGTGCGTCAGCAGACCGCCGAGCTGCGCGCCGAACTGGCGGAAGCGCAGGAAAAGGGCCGCGTATGGGAGGAACTCGCCGAACTGATCGGTGACGCGCAGGGCAAGACCTTCCGTAATTTCGCGCAGAGCCTGACGCTCGACCGCCTGCTGGAATTCGCCAATGACCGGCTCGCCGACCTTAAACCGCGCTATGCCCTGCAGCGCGCCTCGGGCGGGGAGATGCTGATCGAGGTGATCGACAACGACATGGCTGGGCAGGTGCGCGGGCTGCAGAATCTGTCCGGCGGCGAGCGCTTCCTCGTCAGCCTTGCGCTCGCCCTAGGACTTGCAGAAATGTCCACAGGACGCGGAGTGAGAATCGAGAGCCTTTTCATTGATGAAGGGTTCGGAGCCTTGGACTCGGCAAGCCTTGGCCAGGCCGTCGCTGTCTTGGAGCACCTCCACTCTCAGGGTCGACGTGTTGGAGTGATTAGTCACGTGGAGGAACTCAAAGAACGGATACCTGTGAAGGTCGAGGTAAACCCGATCTCAGGCGGTCGCAGTGACATCTCAATTACTATTGATTGAAGCTAAAGAAGACCACTAATGGCGTTGAGGGATACGCCCTTAAACTTACACAAGAACGAATCGCCAACTCCATAACCAGTGTCGGGGATGTCCACTTTTGGAAAATTAACGGATTAGTCTGAATGTCCGCGATTAGGGCGCAAAGCGGTTATTTCATTTTCGAAAACCAATTACGTGGTAATGCCTCGGTGTGAGCGATGCTATCCCCCCATGGTCACCCTACGAGGGTCGAGCCAACTTAGTCTCTAGCGGTCGCAAGACGCTAGTTTCGGCATTCGGTGACGTTGTGAGTTGCCGGGCCGGCTTCCCTCCCGCGGAGCTGCCGGAGATTTTCGCAGCGCCGAATGATAATGGCGAAAACGACGCGGCCCGCGATCTTGTACAATTGGACGCCGAACTTATGGCTCGCATGTTCGCGATCGGAAGGTTAGACACTTTCGGGCGGCCGCTGGGTGGTGGCGAAGTTGTTACGATTCCTATGGGACACTGGGAGCTTGACGATCCGCTACCACGCTTTGCGACCGGTGCATTCAATCTCAAGCTCTGGTGGGAAGCGTCGGCAGAACTAACTCACCGCATCTTT
>NZOF01000114.1 GCA_002695185.1 Erythrobacter sp. | reverse complement strand
GTGATGGTGATGCCGCGTTCCTGCTCCTGCTCCATCCAGTCCATGGTGGCGGCGCCGTCGTGGACTTCGCCGATCTTGTAGGACTTGCCGGTGTAGTAGAGGATGCGTTCGGTCGTGGTGGTCTTGCCGGCATCGATGTGCGCCATGATGCCGATGTTGCGGTACCGCTCCAGCGGATATTCGCGAGCCATAGGGAGTTCCTCGTAAGTCGGGGGTGAGCCAGGTCCACCCCCATGTAGGGATTAATGCGACAGTTTCGAGACCGGGAGTAACCCCCGGCCCCATCCCTGCCCCGCTTTACCAGCGATAGTGCGAGAAGGCGCGGTTCGCGTCCGCCATGCGGTGCGTGTCTTCGCGCTTCTTGACGGCGTTGCCGCGGTTGTTCGAGGCATCCATCAGCTCACCCGACAGACGCGCTGCCATGGTGGTTTCGGGACGGCCGCGCGCAGCCGAGATCAGCCAGCGGATAGCCAGCGCCTGGGCACGCTCGGGGCGCACTTCGACAGGCACCTGATAGGTCGCACCACCGACACGGCGACTGCGGACTTCGACCTGCGGCTTGATGTTTTCGAGCGCTGCGTGGAACAGCTCGACCGGGTTCGCCTTGGCCTTGGCTTCGACAGTGTCGAGCGCGGTGTAGACGATACCTTCGGCAACGGCCTTCTTGCCGTCATACATCAGGTTGTTCATGAACTTGGACAGGACCTGATCGTTGAACTTGGGATCAGGCAGGATTTCCCGCTTCTCGGGACGACGACGACGTGACATGGCACGAATTCCTTCTTTTGCCCGGCGGTCTTGCTGTTCGTCATTCCCGCGAAAGCGGGAAGCCAGCGAGGGCCGGGTAAATTCCTAAAAGCCTTGAGGACTGGATTCCCGATAAAATCGCGCAGGGCGATTTTTCGAGGATGACCTGCCCCCCGGACAGATCACTTCGGACGCTTGGCGCCGTACTTCGAGCGCGACTGCTTGCGATCCTTCACGCCCTGCGTATCGAGCACGCCGCGAAGGACGTGGTAGCGAACGCCGGGAAGGTCGCGAACACGGCCGCCGCGGATGAGCACAACGGAGTGCTCCTGCAAATTGTGGCCTTCGCCCGGGATGTAGGAGATGACTTCGCGCTGGTTGGTCAGGCGAACCTTGGCAACCTTACGCAGAGCCGAGTTCGGCTTCTTCGGAGTCGTCGTGTAGACGCGGGTGCAAACGCCACGCTTCTGCGGGTTCTGCTCCATCGCAGGGACCTTGCTCTTGGCCTTCTGCGGAACGCGGCCCTTGCGGACCAGCTGGTTGATTGTCGGCATATGAGTTCTTTCTCTTCACCGTGTGAAGGTGACGACTAGCGGGTGACTGGTGATGCGATCGGGTTCGTGCAGCTATGGCGCGCGCGGCGCTGGAAGCACCGGGGCGGCCTGCTTGCACGAGCCTGAAACGCTCCACCCGTCGGCCCACACGGCCACCGGGTTACTTTGACGGCTGCCCCGCAGTTCCCTCAGCGTCATTCCCGCGAAAGCGGGAACCCGGCAAAGCGAAACCTCAATAGAAAAGAGCCTTGTCGCATAAGCGAAAGGCCCCGGGACTGACCGGCAATGTTCAGCTCTATCTGCCCGATGCGGGATAAATCCTGCACCGGATGGGCGCGCATTTACTGTCGGAATCGGGATCGGTCAAGTACCGGACACCCCCGGAACATGCCCGAAGCCCACAGGGAGCGTGCCCGGAACGCCGGGCGACATGCTCCGAACGCCCCGCTCAGGCGGGCCAGTTCAGGCAGCAGGGTCCGCGCCGCGGTCCGACATCTGGCGCAAGTGCTCGGTCACCGCAAGATCGAGATCGCTATAGGTCTTGCCCCCGACAGTGTATTCGCCATCGGCATTGGCCTCGCCCGCAGGCGTGCCCCCGCCCTCGCCCGGCTGCCCCGTTTCTTCAGGGGAAGCTTCGTCAGACTGGGTTGCGTCAGGAAGGGCCTCGCCATCGGGCGCGGCATGATCGCCGGCATAGGTGCCATAGATGATGGTCTGCGGCGCCTCGCCGGCCCGCGCCTCGTCCGCCATGCGCATTTCGCGCAGGTTACGCACGCGCTCTGCATATTCGGCGACCTTGGCGAAGTGATCGTCACCCTCGCCCGCATCGCTGCCACCGCGAGCGCTGGCCCGCATCACCGCGACCTGATGCGCGTGGAGAAGTTCGTTGAGGTCCATGGGGGATCCTTTGCTGGAGCGTGCGGGTGGGGGAAAATGGGAAAAGCGTGTGGGGCGCGCGGTCAGCCCGGCTGCTGGCGCGCCTGGTTGCGTTTCTCGTTTTCCTGCAGCTCCGACAGGTCCTGTTCCTGCTGGCAAAGGTTGGTGGCGCACGGCCCGCCGCCTTCGGAAGGCCGCGTGTCATAGCTGAAGCGCTGGCCCTGCTGCGGCTCGGCGGCCTGCTGCTGGTGCTTGAGGTCGGTTTTGAGGAACCGCAACGCCGCCCCGCCCTGCTCGGGCGCGATCATGCCGCTGCCGGTTTCGCTGTCATAGCTGTCGATGGTGCCGATACGGGTCATGGGACTGGTCTTTCTCTTTCGCGCAGGCGCCCATCAGCGACCGCTTGTGCGCGGAGGCTAGAAGGCGAAAAAGAAAGAGGGGGAGGCAACTTGCCCCCGAGACCGTCGATCGCGACTGGTAGCTGGGTTTAAGGTGGGGAGAATTGGAGGGAATTACAAGTTCGTAGTGCAATACTCCACCAGATTTATTTTCGACCTGAAGCTTATACTTCCAAAAACTAACCAATAAGAAGCTTAGTTCGGACTGATAAACCACAAAGGAAAATCAACACGCCCGAGAAAATGATCTGGATTGCACCTAACACTCCTGCGACCACGCCCATTATTCCAGCATCCGCGCCTAAGAGCTTTGCCGAAAACAATGCTGACTCATCAACTGAAGTACCGAATGGGAACAACTTGTCGGCAGACAGTAAAGCCGCATCAATAATCAGCTTGCTTTCTATCTTCGATCCTAAATCCACAGGCGGTGCCAAGGCAATTACGCCTAGTAGCCAATAAACGATAAAGAAGGTTCCCCACAGCAAAGCAAGTCCGCGCAATGGTCGTAGGAAACTGCGTCCAAAATCTGAAAAAAAGTCATAGGCCCACGTGAGGAATTTGGTCCCGAAATCTGCCCCATCTCGATAGGCTCGCGCCTTTAATTCCATTCTTCTAAAGCGATGCTCCATGTCTTTGCGACCATCTTGCCGATGCCTATCGCAAATTAGTTGGCACGCTCTTTCCAGACGTCGCCGTTTCATTTCTACAAAAGAAGGACGATCCGAGCAATTATCTCTTATATATTGAAGCTCATCTTCGAAAATGTCCTCAGGATTTGCAGTATCAAATTCTATATCGATCGGAGCTTCTAACTGAACATCGGCCAATATTGAAATTGGCATGTTACAGTTAATTATTCTTACTTTCTCTTGAAACTTTGAATGCTCTAGACTGCGACGGGAGTCGTCGTATTCATCCTTAATATCCATACCGGAAAGGAAGAAACGTCCAGCAAAGGTAGAGTCAGTGAGTTTGAACGCTACCGAGTGGCCGTTTCCAATTACTGAGAATTTTCCAAGGGAGACCCCCTCGCAAAGGATTTGACCGAAACTACTATTTGTCGAAGAAAAATGAGAAAGATGGTTGAATATAGTCAACGTATCGACGAATGAATCTCTCAACTCCAGCGCCTGATTTGCCTCATCACTTGGCCGGTATGATAGTTCTTTCACCACGCAGTTAGTTAATTCTAGAGGCTGATTATGGGAGCGATACCGTCCATTAATAATGAGATCGCTTATTTTTTTGGTTTGTGCTT
The DNA here is from genome assembly GCA_002695185.1 of Erythrobacter sp. Next base: position 17,956 of record NZOF01000114.1, on the reverse strand, counting down.
CAAGATTTCCATCTATTAGATTGAATCTAAACCTGCCTGTATGAATGCCGAGCACACCGATGTTGCCAATTATGTGGCTGTTATTAAATTTTGATTGGACAAATGTTTCAGCCACATCAGAAGGTAAGGTCAACTTTTCCCAACTTATCGAACGTACAGCGCTTGATTGTCTTTGGATTACTTCTGCAATAGCATTTCGCAACAAATTCCATTGATCGTCTGACCAACTTTCCTTTTGAATGTTTGCGTCGTGGAAAACCCAAGGAATATAAGCCAAATGATACAAGCGCCCATCACTAGCTAATTTCAGATACCCCTTCTCGACCAGCTCGTCGTCACTCAAGTAACTTGTGGCACTTCCGGTTAAACGCCAAAATACTTGCAAATTTTGCCCGTTCCAGCCTTCTTTCTCGGATAAGTCATCCCAGCACAAAGCAGAAGTCGAAAGATTTTTAAGCCATTCTCGCCTCTTTATTTCTACGTCATTCATTGATTTTGAACGCCTTACTATGATCGTTGATAATCAAGTTACTTTTTAGAAGTTCGTTGAAAATTTTGAAATGATGGGCGGCTGGCGACGAGTTAGTGTTACTCACTCTCGATTTGAAATTATGCTATCGGTATATTCGTGAATAAACCATTTTCCTATACGTCATTGCGAGCGTAGCGACGCAATCCTTGGAGCGGCGCCTTTGCCTATTGCGGCGGTCGCGTCGTGCGGTGGGTTCAGTCCGTGGATTGCCGCGGAGCCTGTGGCTCCTCGCAATGACGTGGAGGGCATGTGTGCGGTGACCTGACCTGTCCTTCGGACAGTTGCGCTTCGCCGCGGAGCCTGCGGCTCGGGGATTTCGCCAGCTAGAAAGCATTCTCCTACACGCCAGTTCTTTGTTTTCGTCCCTCAAACGCCGGGCAATCCCGCTTGCCTCGCTTTCGGCTCGGTAATTTCGCCAGATAGAAACCATTTTCCTACACGTCATTGCGAGCGTAGCGACGCAATCCATCTCCTGACGTAGCCTCCCTAGGTCAGGTCGGAAGCTGGATTGTCCTTTGGACAGTTGCACTTCGCCGCGTCGCCTGCGGCTCCTCGCAAAGACGGGAGAACCGATGACCCACCCCGCCCCCAAACCCACCCGCAAGATCGCCCGCCAGGCCACTTCCGCCGTGGCGCATATCGGGGAGGAGCCGGAGGACGACGATCCGCTGCTCGCCTTCACCCCCTATCTCCACACGCATCCGCGCCGCAATTCGATCACGCCCGATCTGCAGCGGCGCTTCGTCGCCACGCTTGCGGCGACGGGGATCGTCAAGCAAGCGGCGCGCTCCATCGGCAAGAGCCTGGAGGCGCTCTACAAGCTGCGGGCGCGGCCCGGGGCGGAAGGGTTTGCGGAGGCGTGGGATCTGGCGCTGCGCTATGGTGCGGAGCGGCTGGAGGATTGCGGGCTCGAACGTGCGCTGAAGGGCGGGTTCGACGATGATCCGGTCAGCGGCTGGGGCGGCCGCGGCAATGGGCTGCTGATCTACCTGCTCAACCGGCGCAGCGCCTTCCGCGTGGACGAGCGCGAGATCAGGCCAGGCCATCCCGTCTATGAACGCATCCGAGCCGAGGTGCTGGCGGAAATGGAGGCGGAGATGGAGGCAGAGATAATGGCTCAGGGCCCCGGCGGGGTCAGGACACCGCCCACATCCGCACGAGATTGTGGTAAAGCTGGGTGAGCCGCAGCACCTCGGCATCCTGGCTGCCGCGTTCGGCGGCGAGGGTCTGGGCAGTACGGTCGAGGTCGAACAGCATCTCGCGCTGCGCATGGTCGGCGACGAGCGACTGCATCCACATGAAGCAGCTCACCCGCTCGCCCCGCGTCACCTCGGTCACCCGGTGGAGCGTGGTGGAGGGATAGAGCAGCATCGATCCGGCGGGCAGCTTGAAGGTCTTGCGCCCCTCGTTCCCGTCGATCTCCAGCGCGCCGCCGTCATACTCCGCCGGATCGGTGAGGAAGAGCGTGGCCGACAGATCGGTGCGGATGCGCGCGCCGGTGCCCGCGTGGACGCGGATGGCGTTGTCGACATGCAGGCCGAAGGTCTCGCCCGGGCCATAGCGGTTGAACAGCGGCGGGAAGATGCTGTGCGGCAGGGCCGCGGACAGAAAGGCGGGATTGGCCGAGAGCGCGGTGCTGACCGTGGCCTGCGCCGCGCGGGTTTCGGCCGCATCCTCGGGCAGCTGGCGGTTGCGCTTGGCCCCCGCCGCCGTGGCACCGCTGGTGACATTGCCGTCCACCCAGTCGGCAGCGAGGAGGCGGGAGCGAAGGGCCGCCGCCTCCTCCAGGCTCAGGACATTGTCTAGCTGAAGTATCATGTCCTGCTCCCGTTAGCCGATTACAGCGTCGCCGTCAGGGTGAAGAAGGCCGAACGGCCCGGCGCGATGTAGCTGAAGGGCGAACCCGAACGGTAGATCGCGTCGTAATAGCGCTCGTCGGTCACGTTGAGCACATTGACCCGCGCCTCGAACACGTCGTTGACGCGGTAGCGCGCAACGGCGTCGAAGCGGGCATAGCCGGGCACCCGGGCGGTGCCAGCCAGCTGCGAACCGCCGAACATCTCGTCCTGGTAATAGACCTGGCCGCCCACTTCGAAGCGGCTGGTGACCAGCACCGTGGCGAGGAGCTGTGCGGTATGCTCGGGGATGTTGGCGAAGCGCCGCCCGACATTGTCCGGATTGGCCGAAGCGGTGATCTCGGCATCCGTGTAGGTATAGCCGCCGAACAGTTTGATCCGGTCGGCCACCGTGCCGCTGAAGCCCAGCTCCACACCCTGCGAGCGCAGCGTGCCGACATTGGTGTAGGGCTGGCCCCGGCCACCGGATTCGCGGGCATTATCTTTCTCTATGCGGAACAGCGCCGAAGTCAGCAGCAGATTGCCGCCGAACAGTTCCAGCTTGCCGCCGATTTCCATCGACGTGTTCTCTTCGGGCTGGAAGTCGATCGTCTGCTCCGAAATCCCGTCATAGGACGCGCCATTGCCATCGAGCTGTTCGCCGCTGGGATTGGAGCTGGTAGCGTAGCTGGCATAGAGCGTAGCGTTGGCCGCCGGCTTGTAGATCGCCGAAGCCTGCCAGTTGAAGAAGCTTTCCGAATAATTGAGCACGGTTTCCGGCTGCGGCCCGAAGCGCCCTTCGCTGGCGGGGCTGTAGTAATCGACATCGAATGTATCGATGCGCCCGCCCAGCAGGACGCGGAAGGCTTCGGAGAAGCGGATCGTGTCGAGCAGGTAGCCCGCAAAGTTGCGCGCCGTCGTCGTCGTCGGGCCGTTGCTGCGATTGGGGCCAATGGGCACGTCGTAGCCAAGCACCGGATCGGGATCAAAAAGGTCGTAGATCAGCCCGCCGGGCACCGAGATGATGTTGCCCTCAGAATCCTCCACTGTCGTGGGCACGTCGAGCGGATAGGAATCGATCGTTTCCTCGCTGAAATCGCCGCCAAGGACGATTTCATGGCCGATCCCGCCGGTCTGCGTTTCAGCCACGGCATAGGTGCTGTTGGCCCAGTAGCTGTTGTCGCGCCAGCTGCTCTTCATCGCAGGGCTGACGGTATATTCGCTTTCGGGCACAGGTGTCCCGCCGCCACGTGGGCAGTTGCCCTGCGCATCGCGCTCGAACACGCAAAGCGACGGTTCGCTCACGGCATAGCGATTGTAGGTTTCGCCATAGCGGGTGACCGAGTGGAAGCTCAGCCCCGGCGTCGGGGTCCAATCGATCTGCGCGGTGCCGATGTCGGCCCCGTTCTTGATGAAATCGCGGCCGACCACGCCGTAGAAATTATCCCGGTCGACGAGATAGGGCTCTTGCGTAGTAGCGTCGAAAGGGTGGCCATAATCGGGCACGCCATCGAGGCGGTAGTAATAGTAATCGGCCGAAATCGCGAGCGTATCGGTCGGGCGCAGCGTGATGGCAGCCGTGCCGCCATAGCGCTCGCTTTCGACGTAATCGCGGCCGGGCGTATCGGCATCGTGGTAGAGACCGTTTACCCGCAGGGCCACGGCTTCACCGAGCTGATAGTTCGCATCGATCGTGCCGCGGTAATAGTTTTCGGTGCCGATACCGCCTTCGATGACGGCGAAATCATTACCGAATTGCGGCTTTTTCGACTGAAGGCTGACGAGACCGCCGGTGGTGCCGCGACCGCCGTAAATGGCGCTCGGGCCTTTTACGACCTCGACCTGCTCCACCGCGAAAATCTCGCGGCTGGTTACGCCCGGATCGCGCAGGCCGTCGATGTAGACGTCATTGCGTGCTTCGAAGCCGCGGATGAAGATGCGGTCGCCGAACGCGTTGCCGCCCTCGCCCGTGCCAAGCGTCACGCCCGGGGTGCTGCGGACGATCTCGCGGAAGCTGTTGGCGCCGATATCCTCGATCACTTCCTTGGGAATGATCGTCTGCGATTTCGGCGTATCGAGAACGTCGTCGGTAAACTTGCGATCGGTCGAACGATCGATCTTGTACGGCGATTCCTCGGCATTCACGTTCACGTCCGGGCGCTGGCCCGTGACAACAATCTCACCCTGCGGCTGCGTCTCGGAAACTTCCTCCGCAACGGCGACGGTCGGCAGGAATGCCGCGCCGAACGCACCTGCCAGCAGTGTTGATGCCGCGGTTGTACCTGCCCTGCTCTTGTTCATATTATTTGGCAACTTGCCCTCCATTGATGTCGGAGCGCGCTATTGCGAATGATTAGCATTATTACAAGGTGTTTTTCAAACTCATGCCATTTTCATGAGCACAAGCATTGCAAACCTGCCTTGGAAACCGGAGGGTCCGGCCAACTTCTGATTAAAGTGGGGTTTTCGCGGAGGGTGTCTCGAGTCTTCGAGCCCTGGCAAACCCAACGTGCGCGCGGTTATCCGAAAGCGCTATTTTCAGCTGTATTGGGACGATTCTGAGACATCCAAGCGCCGTCGCGCCCGCTCTACGACTAAACGTCGCTCTGCATCGGACGCGGCTCCCCAAGCTGCAATCTCCGAAAGGCTCCGGCCGCAACCCGTGCACCATTCTCCCGCCGGATCGAGCCGACATATATTGATACAGGGGGATGCGACCGGTTCCGTCATTTCTATCTCACGCTATTGTAGCGAGCGGCTTTACCGAACGCGGCCGGCGGTCCTGACCAATAGCCACGAAGGTAAAGCGAGCCTTGGTCACCAGATTTGCCTCTTCGGAATGCCTGTCCCGGCGCCAGGTGGCAACCGCGACCTTCATTGAAGTCCGCCCCACTTCCTCGAGTGTAGCATAGACCGACACCTCATCCCCGACGAACACCGGGCGGTGGAAGGTCATGCCATCGACAGCGATCGTCACTGCCCTCCCGCCCGAATGGCGCGATGCGATGGCGGAGGCGGCCAGATCCATCTGCGCCATCAGCCAGCCCCCGAAGATGTCGCCGTAAACATTGGCGTCCGCCGGAACGGCTGTAACACGGATCGCTGCCTCGCCAGTGGGCATCGTTTCTTCGCTCATAGCGCCGGGCCTCCGTCATCACAGGTCGATGGACCGTCATTCGAATGTGTAGTCATCATTATCTTCCCCGAAGAAGCAGGCGGGGAACTCTGGATACAGCTGGTCATGGCTGCGGGCTCGCGGACGCGATGTCCGGCCCGTGATCTGCCGCAAGCAACCGAACCGGACACCCCGCCGGTGGACGTTATCGCGCCAAAGGCAGGTCTCCTGGCTCGCGGGTCGGTGCGATCGGTCCGTCTTCCCGCAGCCATGGCCGCAGTGACATGAGTGGACCGCCGCTCGCCGCTTACAGTTGCGGGGGCAGCGCCGGTTTCACACCGGCTTCCCGTCTTAGCTCCGGTTTGGCAAGCCGCCCCGGAGAACCTTCGACACGCGCCGCATGGGCCACCCGTTCCACGGGGTCAAGATCAGGTTCGAATGGGATGTGGTTGCGGGTCGGATGCAAGCAGCCCGTAAATTGCGACATCGCATAGGCCCTTGTGAGTGGTTTCATGCTCGCGGAACACGGCCTCTCGTGTGAAGCCGAGGCGCTCCAGTAGACGGATCGATGGAATGTTCTCCATGTCGACCTCGGCAGTAAGCTTACGTCTGCCTTCGTTATCGATCAGATGCCGTACCAAGGCGCGGGTGCATTCGTAGGCTACACCATCGCCCTGACGATGAGCGCAGGTAACATAACCGATTTCCTCTATGCCATCTTCATGCCCCGGGATAGCCACGAATCGGCCCGCCACAGTTTTGCGATCGTCTTCGGCGATCCAGGTACGCCCGTTCCAATCCGGGTCGGCAAGCCAGCCCCAGAGTTCTTCCTCGCTACCGAATGCGGGTCGCGTGAGGAAGCGGCACTGCGCGTCTTCGGCGAATGTCGGGAAAAGGGCCGCCGCATCGGCTGGTTCCAGTGGACGCAGCGTAAACCGCTCCGTCCGCAGGACCGGAACGTCATTCACCCGACAGGAAATCGACTAGCGTGCGCACCTTCTTGGTTCGCCATTGCGGTGTTGGCGCGACGAGCCAATAGGCCCGCGTGCCCGTTTCCGGACCGTCGAGCACTTCGAGACGGCCAGCCTCGATCGCCTCCTTGGCAAGCAGTTCTGGCAGGATTGCCTTGCCCAGCCCGGCCATCGCACCCGACAAAGCCTGACCTGCATTACTTACGGTGACATGAGCCTGCACGCCATCTTGCAGCGGTAGCCCCCAGTCGATCCAGCGATCGGGTGCGTTAGGCGCAGCAACCGTTACCCGGCGCGCGGCGGCAAGTTCGATACCCTGTAAATCACCCGGGCCATCGACCAGCCTGATGGCGCAATCAAGGTTGGCTTCGGTGAAATCCGCGTTTTCGTCAGCGACGAACGAGAATTTGACGTCAGGATTCTCTTTGGAGAAATCCGCCAGCCGGGGCGCGAGCCATTGCGCGTAAAATTCGCGTGGACAGGCGATGGTATAATTGTCGCTCGCCTGCCCTGCCTGCATTGCAGACACGCTTTCCTCGAACTTGAGGAAGCCTTCGCGCAGGGAAGCCAGACCGGCTGACCCTTCCTGGGTCAGTTCCAGCCCCTTGCTGGTACGGCGGAACAAGACCGTGCCGAGATGGTCTTCGAGCGCGCGGATCTGCTGGCCGACCGCGGCCGGCGTCACCGCCAGTTCATCCGCAGCGCGGGTAAAACTGAGGTGTCGGGCCGCAGCGTCATAGACGCGAAGGGCGTTCAGGGGCAGGTGCGTGCGCTTCATGGTCTCACGCGTTTAGCAAGGTCGCGCCGCAAGACAAGTTCGCGGCGCGAGGATATGGCTTCAGGGCTTAAAGTGCGCCTTCAAGCCACTGCTTGAGCTGGCCCTTGGGCGCAGCACCACGCATCTGTGCAGCAGGTTCGCCATTTTTGAAAAGAACGAGGTAGGGAATGGATTGGACGCCCATCCGGCCCGGAACGCCGGTGTTCTCCATGATGTCCATCTTGGCGATGGTAACCTGATCGGCCATTTCCTCGCTCAATTCCTCCAGAGCGGGAGCGATCATCTTGCAGGGCCCGCACCATTCTGCCCAGAAATCCACGAGAACGGGCTTGTCGCTATCCAGAACGTCTTTCTGGAATCCTTCGTCGGTGACGGTGATGGTGGCCATGGGAATACTCCTGAAATCAAATATCTTGGCAGCCCATATGGGCGCGTGTGGTGATTACTCAACGGCCATCGCGGGAAAGCTTTCCTGCCGATCCGCAAATGCGGCCTTGTATGGCGCGAGAGCTGACTGAGGCAAGGCGATGAGCTGGGGCGTTTGCGTATAGAGCACGGCGGCATCGACCGAGCGACCGGGGTAGATTGCTTCCAGTGCGGCGACATAGGCCGCCATCTGCCGCAGCGTTGTATCGGGGACTTCTTCCAGCGAACTCGGCGGACGGCGTGCGGTCTTGAAATCGACGACGGTAACCTTTTCCGGCGTGACGAGAAGTCGGTCGGCGGTCCCCATGACCACTTGTCCCTCTACTGTTGCGGCAAGCGGGATTTCCGCCAGCGCGCCCGGGGCGAAGATATCGGCAAAGCCGGGCTCGGCGAGGACAGCCAAGGCACGCGCCAGCATGTCCTCGCGCTCTTCGCTGGAAAGGTCAGCCGCTTGCTGCGCCAGCCAGATGCGTGCCGCGTCCTCGCGCCGGTCATCCGCCACCTCCGGCAATCGTTCGAGCAATGCATGGATCAGCACCCCGCGCCGCGCCGCGCCGGCCGCAACATCGGGTGGGAGCGGCGGATCGCTCCCCTCCACTTCGCCCAAACCCGACGGCGCCAATGGACGCGGGGGCCGCGGTTCGGGACCTACAGCCTGCTTGGCCCAAAGAGGAAGTTCGATCGTCTGCGGCTGCGCTCCCTTGGTCGATGCCGGTACCGAAGGCGCGCGTTCACCTGTTTCCCAACGCGCGCCCCAGATCGGGTCCTCGACCGCCTCCCCTTCTTCGAACAGGGATAGCAGCCGTGCGTACCAGCTATCCTCATGCGGGCCGTTCTTCGCGTCACGCGGGCCGAGCGAGCCGCCAATAAAAAGTGCCTCCTCCGCGCGGGTCATTGCGACATAGAGCAGCCGCCAGTGCTCCTGCATGGCGCGTAGTTTGCTCATCTCTTCGACGACCTTCACCGGCCCGACCTTTTCTTCCTTGGTCAGCGGTGGCAGCGGGACGATGTTGCTTTCCAGAGCCCCCAGCGGCGTTTCTTCAAGTGCCAGGTCGCCGGAGGCGTCGGGTCGGATCGCAGCATCCGCCAGGATCACGATCGGTGCTTGCAACCCCTTAGAGCCGTGAACCGTCATCACACGGACCTGATCTCCGCCCTCACCTGCCTCACGCTTCAGTTCGCCATCACCCGCGTCGAACCAGCGGATAAAGCCCTGCAAGCTCGCCACATGGGTCGAGGCATAAGCGTTGGCGGCGTTGAGGAGTTCGTCGATCGGATCGTTTGCCTCCCGCCCAAGTCGAGCCACGAGTTTCCGGCGCCCATCCATCGGACCAACGAGAATGTAGTGAAGCAGTTGCTGCGGGCTGTCGAAATCCGCCCGGCGGAGGATTTCGCGCAGGCCGTTCACCGTTTCGGCGACACGCGGATGGTCCGAAGCACGTAAATATTCCCATAGGCGGATGCCCTTTTCGCGCCATCCGAATTCGAGCAGTTCCTCCTGGCTCCAGCCGAACAGTGGCGAGACCAGCAGGCTCGCAAGCGTCAGGTCATCGAGTGGTTGCGCGGCGAAGCGGATCGCAGCCATGAGGTCCTTGACCGCCAGCGGGTTACCGAGCCGAAGCCTGTCGACGCCAGCGACCGGAACGCCATGCGCATAGAGTCGCGCCACGATCAGAGAAGCGAGCTCGCGCCGCTTTTGCACCAGCACCATGACATCGCCGGGCTCCGCGCGGCGCGCGCCACCCTTGACCAGCGTGAAGCCTTCACCCGCCGGATCGAGCCATCCTGCAACCTGCTGCGCGATCTTGTCCGCCATCAGACGGTCGTGACGCGCTAACCAGCCATTTTCTTCGCTCGCCTCGTCTTCACCCCCCTCGGCGATGCGAACTTCTTTCCAGAGGGTCACAATCCCCGGAGCCTCTGCGCCCACATGCGGAGGCGATGGCTCTTCCAGACCGAATCCCTCGTAACCAATGCTTTCCATCGCGCGGTCGACAAAACCAAGGACAGTCTGGTTAGTACGATAACTGCGCCCGAGATCGTACTCTTCCAACCGGCCTGCCTTGGCGGGCGATCTGCTTTCCGCAGCTGTCGACGCTGCCGCATCCATCTTGTCCCGGAAGTAGTCGCGGGCTTCGCGGAAGTTCTCCGGGCTTGTGCCCTGGAAACCGAAGATCGCCTGCTTGTAATCGCCCACCGTAAAGATGGTGCGCACCGCCTCCCCGCGCGCTCCCAGTCCGTCGAAATAATCGTCGGTTAGCGCTTTCACGATGGCCCACTGCGCCTTGTTCGTATCCTGGGCTTCGTCGACCAGTATGTGATCGAAACTGCGATCGAGCTTGTAGCGAATCCAGTCCGCCATCTGGCTCGATGACAGCAACCGCGCGGCACGTTGTATGAGATCATCGAAATCAACGAGACCTTCGCGCGCCTTGGCTTCTTCCCACCGCAATGCAAAGGCCCGCCCCGCCTCCAGCTGCGGAGCAAGGAAATCGGCCAAAGCGAGAAGCTCGCGCCGTTCCTTCACCGCGGCGACCGCCTCGGCAATCTCTTCCTGTTTGCGAGGGAAATCGGGATCGTTCTTCTCCGCCCCCTTCATCGAAGTCGGGTCGCCATCCTTCTTGAGGATGCAATTGCGCTGACAGAATCCATCGAGTTCGGCGAGGCGCGCCTTGGGATCCAACGCCAGCCATTGGTGAATAAATCCTCTGCTGGTTTCAGCCGACTTGGTATTCCATCCATCGAAGGCGGGCAGCATGGCACGCAGCGTTTGAACCGGAAAGTTCGCATCCGAGCAGCCTTCAGCCACCCATTTCTCGTCCGCATCCACGGGAATGCCAAGCAGGCGACGCACCGGATCGCGCAATGAATGCTGCCAGCCAGGTTGGTCCCACAGATCCTTGTGACGTGCACACCGCATCAGCCAGCCGAGTACGGCATCGGGGCCCTTGCGCCGGCTCATCTCCGCAACGGCGTCACGGATGCTTAGATCACCATCGGCCAGCAAATTGGAAAGCACATCCCGGCTCAGCAGGTCGCGGTCGCGATCTTCCATAGGCTGGCTGCCCGGAAGCACCCCTGCCTCGCTGGGAAAAGCGCTGAGCAGGTATTGGGCAAACGCATGAATGGTGTCGATGCGCAGGCCGCCTCCCGGACAGTCCAGGACGCGTGCGAAAAGCGACCGGGCGCGCGACTGCGCTTCGGGATCGATGGGCGCGCCGAGATGTGCCAGCTCGGTCGCCAGCTGTCCGGCATCCATCCGCACCCATCGTGCAAGGACCGAATTGACGCGGACCGCCATTTCGGCGGCGCCGGCTTTGGTGAAGGTCAGACAGAGGATCTGAGAGGAATCAGCATTCGGCTCGAGCAACAGCCTCAACACGCGGGCTGAGAGCACCTGCGTCTTGCCCGTCCCGGCACTGGCAGATAGCCACACGCTTTGCTTGGGATTGACGCTGTCCGCCTGCGCATCCTTGAGAGGATAGACCTTACCGCTCATGCCTGCGATTCCCCGTCACCCTGACGCGGTAGCCATTCCTCCAAGCGCATCAATTGGTCATATGTATCGTAGGTGGGATAGTTCGGGTTTTCTCGCGCAGTAAACGGGGCGTCGCCCTTGATGTATTTCCCGATGGCCTCGCTCAGTTTGCTGCGGGTGAGCGGAAGGAATTCTTCTGGATCGATCCCGCTCCGCTTGGCACCGACTTTCAGCGGCACGTCGATATAGCCGAAGCCATGCGGGTTCTCGTCCTTGGCACGGCCCAAGGACCAGTATTCATACCCGCCGGGTTCGCCGGTAATACCTTTAAAACCTCCATCTTCTGCGATCAGGCCCAAGATACCAAGCTGAAGCGCAAAGCCCTCTTCTACCATCGCTGCGCTGGGAGGCTTGCCGGTTTTGTAGTCTACAATGGCCAGACTGCCGTCCGATAATCGGTCAAGTCGATCAGCCCGTCCGTGAACAAACACCCCGTCAAACTGCATCCCGCCCTTGGCTTCGACTGCGATAATGTCCCGCCCATCATAGGCAGAGACAGTTGCCTCTACCCATTCCAGCGCCTTCTGCAGGCGCGGCTGCCATAAGCCTCGAATGAGCGGGTCGGCATTTTGCTCAACCAGAACCTGTTCCATAATCGGCGCGATAGCTGCGGCGGGGTCTGCCTTGCGCGCGATATGCCAGCGCTCTAGTATCTCGTGCGCGACATTGCCCTGCCATAGTGCGTCCGGGTCTGCGTCCAGCGCATCGAGATCGGACAGGCCCATGATCTTCTGGGCGAAAAACTGGTACGGATCGCCCAATAACCGGTCGAGCGCGGTAGCGGAAATATCGACATCGCGCTGCTCGGCTCGCGGCACGGGAGCAGGTCGCGGATAGTCTGGGGCTGGTTCCGCGCGGGTCATGGCACGCGCAAGCGCGATGGCCTCATGGTCTTCGTAATTGGGAAGCAGATCGCTTAGCAGGGCCTGGACGCGCAGGAGAAAGCGACTCGGAATCGCCGGTCCACCCTCGTCCCGTTCGCTACGACTAAGAACGACTTCGGGCGCACCCATCGCACCTGCCAGATCGTGCGCCGACAGACCGATACGGAAATCCCCGCCCGGCACACCTAGGGCGCGAAGGACCGGCGGCGCAAGCAGGGCATCCACGCTTCCCCGCGCGGGCCACGTCCCTTCGTTGAGGCCGGCACAAATCACGAGATCCGCTCTATTCATCCGCGCTTCAAGCAAGCCGAGCACCTGCACGCGAGCATGCCCCCCATACGGTGGCCGAACAGCGCGCTCTTCCATGGCGTCACCAAGCACGGCTGCAACATCGCGCGGGGCTATCTGGAAATCTGACTCTCGGGCATGCAGGCGAAATTCCTCTACAAAACCGGCGAGCGTTCGCCCGTCTTCCTGAGCCCACAGCTTTTCGCTACAAAGCGCTTCCGCGCTCGCCGCCAACATATCGATAAGGTCAGCGAGACCCGTGGAAGCGTCCCGATCGATATCGACCAAGGGAAAAACATGGGTTTCGACTGTGGTCCACCACTCGGCCATATCGGGCTGTCTTTCAGCAAGCCGTGCGACCTCCGCCCTCGCCGGCTCGAGCCCTGGTGAAAGGCGGGGCCCGCGCAATTCGCGTTCGAGCTTGCGCAAGCGCCGCAACCAGCGCCCGCGCTCCATTCCGCCGTTTACGAGTGGGTGTCCTAGGAGTGCCATCATCGGCACTGCCCTCGCCCCTTCGGCCATGACTTCCGCAGCGAGGAGGAAGGCCCGCCCCGCAGCAGTGTGAGAAAGCGGGCGACCAGCAGAATCGTCCGCGACAATGTTCCACCGCGCCAGATGGTGGACGACCCGCCGCGCAAGCGGGCGGTCCGGGGTAATGACAGCGACCCGCTTTTCAGGTTCCGCCAAGGCTTCGCGCACCAGCAGTGCGATGGCCTGCGCTTCCTCTTCCGGATTCGATGCTTCCATTATTCGAACACCGGAGAGGCGCCTCTTCTCAGGCGGCAGATCGACCCAGACCTTGCTGGCCTCTGGCGGCAGGAACAGCGCGGAAATGGCATGGCTGCGTTCAGGCGGTGCAGCAGTCATGCCTTTGCGGTGCCATTGCTGGACCTCTTCGCGGGCGACGCCCATGCGGTTGAGGAGAAGTTTGAGGTGATATTGCGGATGCGTGACCGCATCGTTCCGCGCAAAAGCGGTATGATCGGGTGTGGGCGCAGCGCCTGCCCGGCCGAGCTCGTCCCACACCTGGCCATCCATCGTCAGATCGAAATCGGGAAGGATCACAGCGCCTTGCGGCAATTCGCTGACAACGCGCAATAACTTTGCTAGCGCAGGGGCAGCACTGGTAACCCCAGCTGCCACGATTGGGGTCGAAGGTGGATTGGCCAGCCACGTCTCGCGCGCCTTGTCGAACAGACGGTTGCGGCGTGCAGCAGCGTCCAGCATTCCATTCTCGCCCAACCAGGCGAGCCATTTGACTTGAACATTGGCAAATAGACGGATTGTGTCCTGCCAATGCGCCGAAAGGTCAGGAAAAATGTCGACCACCTTTTCGTCGAGCAATTGCTCCGGACCGATATCGTCGACTAGCAGGCGGTCCATCGTTGCGCCCGTCTCGCGAGCCAGCCTGAGAAGCGTGGCGCCTTTAGGAGCGTCTCCACCCATTTGCTCGGCTATCAATCGCGCAAGTGCGAACATTCGCCGCTGCGGATCGATGGAAGGTTTGATCTCGCTCGCCCCGAGAGGATCGAGCAACGGACCAAGCGCCTCGTCCAGATCGAGGTCACCCACTACCGCCATCCGGGGCATCAGCAGGCCAGCCCGGCCCTCGCTGCCCGCATGGCGGATAAATGCTTCCGAAACAGTACGGCGGGCCCGCGAACTTGGCAGCAGCAAGGTCAGGCGCGCCAGGCCAAGCTCGCCATCTCCGTAGCGCGGTACCAGTCCGGCAACGAGCGCGTCAGCGAAGCCTCTGTGGGCGGCGATGGAATAGACTTGCGGCCCGCCTCGTGCGTCAGCCACCCGTCAGCGCCTCTTCCGTCGGGCGTATATGCTGCGGTGTGCCGACCTCGTACCATGTACCGGTAAAGGCGATTCCGAACAGGCGCCCTTCCTCGATCGCCCGGTCCCACAGGATGTTCGTAGAGAACTTGCCTTCCGGCGCATCACGCAACAGGCGATGCGAAACCAGTTGAATGCCGGTATATATGAATGGGGCTATACGGCCGGGCAGCTTGCGGGTGAGTTTGCCCAAGCCATCCATGTAGAAATCGCCTGAGCCATCGAAATTGCGTGCCCTTGCATGGGTCACCACCAGCAGCAAAGCATCCATACGCTCCGGATCCCAAGCGTCCGAAAGTTCTTCGAAAGCGTTCCGCGGTCCGTCGAGCCAGATGCTGTCGGCATTGCAGGCGAAAAACGGGTCGGGCAGCAAATCTGCAGCCCTGGCCTTGACCATGCCGCCGCCCGTTTCGAGCAGTTCTTCGCGCTCGTCGGAAAACTGAACCGCAGGGCATTTCCGTGGACCGAGATGCGCTTCGATGGATTCGGCTAGATAGTGGACATTGACCACCGCCTTTTCGATGCCGGCGTCTTCCACGCGATCGAGCGCGCGATCGATCAGTGGTTTGCCAAGCACGCGTACCAGCGGTTTCGGCGTGGTGGCGGTGAGCGGGCGCATGCGCTTGCCCAGGCCGGCAGCCATCAACATGGCGGTATCGGAGACGAGCTTGGTCACGAGATCTCTCCACCATGGGCATCGCGCAGTTCCTGCGAAATATTCGCATCGAACCATGTGGCGACCGGGGCCATGGCTTCGTGGGCCAGATCGCGCTCCATCGCTTGCCACACACGGGGGATCATGCGGAGATAGCGCGGTTTGCCGTCCCGCTTGTAGAGGCGAGTGAAGATTCCGATTATCTTCGCATTTCGCTGAGCGCCCAACCGCGCATAATCGGCTTCAAAGTGGTCACCCGGATCGGCAGCTGCGCGGTAACGGCATAGCATGTCGTGTTCCAGCTGGGCGGAGACATCGCGCCGCGCATCCTGAAGCAAGCTGACAAGATCGTACGCAGGGTGGCCAACGAGAGCATCCTGAAAGTCGATCAGGCCCTGCTCGCCCCCCAGCGAACCTTCTTCGAGCAGCATGATGTTTTCCGCATGGTAATCGCGCAAAACCGTGACCCCTGGCTTCTGACGAGGCAGTAGCGGGGCGAGCGCCTCTTCCCATGCGGCCGTCCATCCCGCTTCATCGACATTTAGCCCGGCAGCGAGGCAATACCATTCGAGGAACAGCGCCGCCTCGCGCTGGTACACTGCCATGTCGTACGGCTCGAAAGGGCCCGGCGGCAATTGGTGAAGCCGGACGAGGGTTTCGATGGCCTTGGAATAGATATCGTGCTCGTTATCCGGATGATGGTCGATCCACTCTTTCATCCGCGTATCGCCGAAATCTTCGGTTAGCACCCAGCCTTTTTCCGCCTCTTCGCGCAGGATTTCGGGACCACGCAGGCCGTTGGCATTGAGCCACTCGGCAACATGCAGAAAGGGCCGCGCATCTTCGTGTGGCGGAGGAGCGTGCATCAGCATTGCGCTCTGTCCTCCCCGGCGGATACGGAAATAGCGGCGGAAACTGGCATCGCCCACTAGCGGGGCGATTTCGGAGCCTTCCCATCGGGTCGCACCGAGGAAGTTCTGGATGTCTTCAAAAATGGCGTCGCTCATGGCATGCGGCTTTGCCAAGCCTGGCCCGGCTTCACAATGGCCTGTCTCCCCTCTCCCACCGTTTCCAGCGTAATTGCGAGGCAAGTCGGCTCATGTTCAAAGCCCCCTGCATGGTCTGGCCACTCGGCCAGTAACGCCGCACCTTCACGATAATCGTCGAGGCCTATTTCCTGCACTTCGGATGGATGGTCGAGACGGTAAAAATCGGCGTGTACAAGTGGAACACGCAGATGGTCATATGCTTCGACGATCGTAAAAGTAGGCGATGGCACTTCGCCCTGATGGCCGAGCGCAGCGATTATTGCGCGGGCGAGTGTAGTCTTGCCCGCGCCCAGACCGCCCGACAAAGCGACGACATCTCCGGGTAGCAGCCGGGCTGCAATACGGGCGCCGTAAGCTTCCATGGCACCAAGGTCGGAGAGTTCAACTATCATGGCAGGGTAATCGTCGCCGTCGTTCCGCTGTTCTTTCGGCTTTGAAAATCCAGCGTACCGCCGTGTGCTTCAATAAGCTGCCGGGCGAGCGGTATTCCCAGCCCATGTCTTCTTTCGATGCCCTTGCCGTCATGGCTCATCCGGATGCCTTCAAGCGCCCGGGTTAGTTCGTGCTCGCTCATGCCCTCTCCATTGTCTGAAATAGAGATACGATTCACGCCTCGCCGCTTGGATATATCGATCAAGATTTTACCGCCACTGGGGGTGTGACTGATGGCGTTGTCGAGCAATTGGCCGATGGCACGCTCCAATTGCTGTCGGTCCACCTCGATCGATTTCTGGGGATTACCGTTGAGATCCAGCGATAGCCCGGCGTCGATGATCGCTTCCTCGCGCTTTCGCACGATCTGTTCGATGAATGGCAGCACATCGACCCTCGTCTTGCGCAACGGCATGAGCCCCGCTTCTGACTGTGAAAGGTCGAGCACGTTCTCCACCTGCTCGGTCAACTTTTCGACCGAGGTCGTGATGGCTTCGACGTAATCGCGGGCTTGCGCGGAGAGTTCGCCAGCAACTCCTTGCGTCAGTAATTCCGCAAAGCCTCCGATGGTGGTCAGCGGCGTCCTGAATTCGTACGACATATTGGCAAGAAAGCGGGTCATTACAGCATCGGCCTCTTCCAGCGCCCGATTGCGTTCGCGCAGCGCCTGCTCCGCCTGTTGTGATGCGGTGATATCGAGGACTGTCAGCAATCCATTGCCATCGGGGAGCGGAACGCCGCTGTAGGTCAACGTACGTCCATCAGAGAGCTCAACCGTGTGCTGGTTGTGCTTCCGATCGAGCGTGGCTGCGCGGATAGTCTGGCCTATCTTGCCGACCTCCTGAGGATCGGCGAGCTGGCCGGCTATACTCCCCAGCAGCTCCTCTGCCTGGGCGTGTCCGTCGAGGACTTCGCCATCAAGACCCCATGCGGTCGGAAAACCGCGGTTCCACAATTCCAAATGACCATCGGGCGCAAACACTGCCAGCGCTTCGGACAGACTGTCGAACGTCGCAGTTCGCGTTCGTAGCAAGGTGTCCCTGGTGGCGGACAGGGCGAGTTGTTCCGTGTGGTCTTCAGCGATCATCACGAGGCCACCATCAGGGAGAGGCTGGGCAACTAACCGCAGATGAGTGCCGTCAGGCAGGGGCCAGTTGAACTCTTCAGGCTCGTCTTTCTGAAACCACTCACCCAATTCCTTGCGCCAGCTGGGAAAGTCACGCACTTCGGGTATTTTCCCGTTTTCACGCGCGACCGTCAGCATCTGTTCGAAACGGATACGCTCCGCGACCACGCCCGGAGGCAGCGAAAACGTGCGGTGGAAAGGCTGATTGGCGAAAGTCATCCTTTGCCGCGAATCGAATTGCGCCACGCCGATGGACAACTGGTCGAGCATGGAGCGCTGCGCTTCGCGGAAGGCCCGGAACTCGCGCGCCTGTTCTTCCATTTCCTCGATATCGATCGCATAGCCGGCGATGCCCTCACCCACCAACGGAAGGTCGGTAACGCGCACAGTGCGACGCGCATTGTTGATCGTTGCCGATAGAATACGCTCAATCGGCTGTCGGCGGTCAGCCGCCTGCTGCGCGACCTGTGCCGCGCTTCGCCCGC
>NZOF01000113.1 GCA_002695185.1 Erythrobacter sp. | reverse complement strand
GTGACACTAGTGCCACGACGCAAGTAATGAGCCACCTCACCCCAGCATCCCAACGAACTTCTCGAAAAGGTAGAGGCTGTCCATGTGGAATTGCCAAGCCAAATACCCAATGTCCGCAATCGGGTCGGTTAGCTGCCCGTCCGCTCTTGACACATCACTAGCTCGGTAAAATCGGCTTCAGATGGGTGGAAAGCAGCCTTAAATACTCTAGCTAGCGTGTGCCAATCGGGCGGCAATTGTGACAGCGCCGGCTAGGAAACAAAGTGCCGCGAGAGTGGTGCTGAACGCGCGCGACAGCGAGCCCCTTGCTGTCCGACGAAACATAAGAATGCACGCGAGGCTAATCAGCAAGAACATCGATGCTGCAAACCCCATCGCCGCAAGGTATTCGAATTGAGAGCTAAGCATCATAACAAGAGCGACCGGCAAGCAAGCGAGCCAGACCCCC
Organism: Erythrobacter sp.; assembly: GCA_002695185.1. The sequence goes on along the minus strand of NZOF01000113.1, from coordinate 7,018 downwards.
AACGCCGCATTCCGAAAGCTGCGATCACTCTTTTGCTTGGCGATGACCCATTCTGGTTCTTCGGTGTTGCTCATGAAGCATTGTTGTCAGTCCTAGGCACCGTCCGCAATCGGGTCGTTAGCGGAAGGCCAGCTTTCGGCCTCGTATGCTCCCGTTCCGGCCATACGCGCGAGGGCAGGATCGGTTTACAGCGACCTCGCAAGCCATTGATAAGAAAAGGGCCGTTTTCGGTCGAGTTTACACCGAGAAGCGCAGAAGTCTGCGGTTGTCGTCAGCTTGGGAAGCTTATGATCTGACCCAGCGTACTCTTTCCCGTTCAAGTGGCGCTCTATTCCGCTTTGGCTCGGTCTGAATGACCGTTGGTGCCGTTAGGCGCGGCTGGTCGCAGTATCGATCTTACCTCGAACTGGTAAGCTAAAGCTGGCTTACTTCCCGAGCGGCCCCTACCCGATCTCCATATCCATCACGATAGCCCGAATGCGCGGTCGGAGAACGTTTACCCAAGCGTCAAGCCTACCGCGCAGCCACTCGAACGCTTCGGCGCGAACCGCGAGATCCTTTAGATTCCCTACGAGCCTCTCTTCGTAGATCTTCTCCTTGCCACCAATGTTCGCGACCTCGACGTTGCTCCCAAGCGAAACCCGGACATTCTCGAAGTCGGCGATCAGAGCTTTCACGGCGTCCTCGCCCACATAACCTGACGCGTAGGAAAGGGTTAGTCCGACCCGCCCCTTCGTCATGTCTCTCCATGCGTTTATCCAGCAACTTCCCTGCGGGGCGGGCAGCATAAAGCTAAGGTAACCAAGCTTTGCTGGCCGTGGAATGGGCTGCTCGGGATCGTCCAAGGCCAGACCTGACAGGAACTCGGCCCAGAAAACCTGTTGTTCTGTCGAAAGCGACTGTCGATCTCGGTCAACTTCCTCCCCAGTCTCTTCCTCAATCTCATGACCGGCAGGAACCGCAATCACATTCCTTGTGATCATGGTCGTGCGAGCCAGAATACGCGGCGTTACGAGATGCGAGCCATCGGGCAGGCGGAAAATCGGCATCTCCACTAGCCCCAGAGAGAAATGCAACCCAAGATGGGCCTGGAGATAGGAAGCGATCGCTTCGACACCTTCGCGAATTCCATCCCCCACGATCAACAACAGGAAGCGACCGCGTCGAAGGTTGGAGGTCAATGCATCATTGAATGCAATCTCATCGACTTCATGCCCTGCCTCCCGCAGCAAGGACAGCAACGGATTGCCGGGCAAGTCAGTCCGCTTCGCGACTTCCCTTTGCAAGTCCGATGAAGACCATCGGCTAAGCTCCTTGGCATAGTCGAGAATTTGACCGACCACTTCGCGGCGGCCTTCTGGATTCCTCCAAAGCTTGCATTCGACGATGATCGGGAGACCCGAAGGGGTGATCAACAGGTTATCGATTGGTCCCGCCATAGTGTTCAATTCCCTGCACACCGCAACAGGAGCCACGAAAACTGGATCGACTTCTGCGATCGGCAAGCAATCAGGATGTGCATGCACGAACGCTTGTATCTCTGCCTCACTGAAGCTGGCGTCGCCTGACAGGTTCAAAGCAACTTGTTCCAAGGCGCTTGTTCGACCATCAGCGGCGACGACTATCGGAGGGGTGTGCTGTCGAGACATGGGAACAGAGCGCCAATAGATTAAGAACACGCGCGCTGTGGCAGCATCAAAGGGCCGAGACAATATTCCCATGGTCGTCCCGCGATTAATCTAACTCCAAGAACGATGATCTCGTCTTCGAGCGATAGTGTATCACGCAACTCTCAGGATACGCCGTAGCCGACCTGTTGATGGCGGTTAACGGATACCCCGACCTCGACGCGGTCCGCGCCGCTCGGGGCGCATTGTCGAGCGGGCTCAGCATAGCCCGCCTGAAGCAAGACAATTGACCCGCGATATTCTTGTGAGAATGGTAGCGGAGGAGGGACTCGAACCCCCGACACGCGGATTATGATTCCAACGGAAACGCTCAGTAGACGCGTCTACGTAGGCGGCTCATGCACCACCTCAATGTGCGCTAAGCAAGTCCGTTACTTCATGTCTTTTAGCTTTCGTGAGTATATCGTCGTAATGTCGTCTACGCTCAGTTTGTGGGAATTTACGAGTGAATCGACATGGGAAGCCGATAGATCAGCGAAATTCTGTCCTTCAAAAGACTTAAAGAATGCACGACATCCCTGGACAAACTTTGTAAGATCTCTTTCGGTAACTCCTTCGACGGCATGAGTGAAAGCGGCCGCGCTTTCGATCCGCTTTGCAGGATGGATAATCAAGCGCGTAACATCCATCCCTTTATAATGTTTGTCGAACCAAGCTGCTGAACTATTCATCTGCTCCGTTTCTCGCTTGTTTACCTCAGCACGGGTTACGCTCACCTCACTTTTGCATTCAATGAGTAAGTATTGCTTATCATTTAAAGCCCAAAGGTTGTCCGGCCCCTCCTTCCATTCTTTGTCAGGACGCTCGCCAGCAAACCCTAAGGCAAAGCTCAGTTCGTCTAAGGCTTGCTCGAAGGTGTCGGCCTTCACCCCAAACCGCAGTTTGCCGAGTATATCGCTGAGCACGACATCCATGTCCGAGTAGCTATCAAATCTACGCAACCAATTGATGATCCGCTCAGCGCGACCTTGGCTCACTAGTGTCAGTTTTGTAACGGTGACGCCGGTCGGCGGCTTGAGAAGAAGGCGGTTCATCTTATGAGCTGCAATCTGAAGAGCATTTGCTTCCGCACGATTGCTGACCCATTCGTATCTTGCGCGCTCCTGCAAAAACCAACCTCGGTCAGTTTCGTCTATTTTCCCACCGTCGATAAACGCCTGCAAGCGTTGAGATGCGCCCGCATAATCGCCTGAAAGATATGCTTCCTCCGCTTCAAGCTCACCGGCATAAAGGTTCAGGATCTCTTCGTTCGGACCCCGCGGTGTGATACCGTCCATTTGCTCAGCATAGAATGCCTTCCAATCAGGATCCCTTCTCAAGGACTGCTTCACTAGCGTGTTAAAGGCTTTGACCGGCTTCGTCCCATCCGCGACCTCTTGGCGCGCCATCTCCGCAACCTCCAAACCAATCTGGATTTGCTTCTCGACTTGCGGCGAGAGAAAACGACGAGTGGCTTTCTCGCGCATCAGCCTCACAAGGTCTGAGCCGATCACGATGATAACTGAGTAATCTTTCTCGCCTCTGACACTGCGCCCCATTCCCTGTTCGACAGTGCGGACAGTGCGCATGAGCGTCGCCTCGCTTCGAGGCCTTACAGCTTCGCTATGCAAGTCTATTAGGCTCTCCGAAAAGGGACGTGAATCGAATATCAATATTCGGCAGGTAGCGTCTGGCAGATCAATCCCATCGTAACGATTCACCAGAACTACCGTGTCTTCAAACTGTCCGTCCCTCAAATTGTCGAGTAACTCGTCGATACTGTCCTTATCCGCCACGACAGCGCCCTTATCCTCCCAAATTTGGCTTATCGCGGCGCTCGGAACCAGAGACACATATCCTGACTTGCGGTCGGGATTGGGTTTGCCGAAACCGGATATGATTCGATCACGGCTCAAGTCTTCGTGGATAAGCGATGGGATCACGACCATTTTCTCGCCGGACCACGTCTCCTCATCGTAAGTGAGTGGGTTCGTAATAGTCGCGGGAGTAAGGCGAAGACCTTTAACGAGAAAAGCATCATCGGTGACCGTGGCCGACATGAAGATCCGGTGCTGCGCGTTTGAGTAAGACCCAAAGGCATCAAGCGGTGAGAGGTAGGGTTCAATTTCAACTGCAGCACCTGAAATAACACATTGGCAGTGCGATAGAATGTCCTTGAGTAGTGGCCAGGCAAATTTGACCGACTTGCGATCGTTCTGCGCCGCCAGAATGGCCGCCACCTCAGATTCCCGCTCTACCCAAGTCCAGTAGGGCACGGGCAGGAGAGCATCGCGCTTCTTATTCTCAATGTCAGCAAAGGTCCCTACCCCTTGCTGTTCCAGATCAACCGCGAACAGAGATTTAAGCTCCGAATAGGCAGGTTCGTCTCTTGGGATGCGAATTCGGCAGGCCTCACGAATACGGTCCGCACAAGCGTGCGCGTCGTCCATTAGGACGGTATCAACCTCCAAGGAAGAACCCCTTAATCCAAATTTGGTCAAGCCATTGAAGAGCTTCTGCACAGACGTAACGAGGATCTGATCGGAATTGAGAAATTCCTCAGGAAGGTCGTTTGGTGCGGTGCAAGTGCGGATGCCGAATTGGCGGGCCTGCTCACAAGTCTGCGCAATAAGATAATTGTCAGGACATAAGTAAACGACCGGACCCTTTTTGGAGTTCAAACGAGCTTGCAGCATCAGCAGACCAACAAGAGTCTTCCCCTGACCAGTATGCAGCTTTACAATCACGTCACGAGTTTTGCTGGACCGCTTATTCCACTCAGCAAGAACCGCCCTTTGAGAGGGGCGCAAAGGACCTTTGTCGTGCTCTCGATCCAACGTATCGTATAGCTCAATTGGATCGGTCGGTTTTGACGCAGACTTGCCACCAAGGCGACTTTTGAAATCGACCATGTATTCAGACCCCTATCACCTATTGGGCTTGCGATGGCAGTGCGATCGCTGGACGTCCAGCCCTCCACCGCCACGGCAGTAGGAAAAACTGTGTAACTCGCGAATGCGTAACTCAAGTTCGGGGTGGAAAATGTCATTTAGGCCGTAGCCGCCACGGAGTATTTTCATCATCTTCATTCAAGCAATGCTTTGCGCTTAATGCTAAAAAATGTCCTACGCATGCGAAGCCGCCTGATGAGGAGTTATCAAAGTGCCCGAAGCAGATCATTACGGTCGAATGGAGGTGAAGGATGCCCTCTACTACCCATATATTCACTTTCGGGATGAGACTTGGCTCAGATCATCGCTTTTATTCTTTCCTCACATTCTCAGGATGGCACCCAAGGAATATGCTTTCCGAGATTCAGATTTCATCAGAGAATTGATGGAAACAGAGGGTGCATGGGGGCAGCCTCTAGTCACCACATATCCCCTCGACAGTCCGCAAGCTTATTTCGCAGCCAATCGCTTAGCGGAGCGCTTTGCGGAGGACCTTCAAGATCAAAGCTTTGTTAGCCAACTGGATCGACAAGCTACAATCGATCGGTTCGGTGACGATGAAATTTTCCAGATTCATCGATCAAAGTTCTCATACGCTTTACAGAACGCGCTTTGTGAGAAGGGACTCATTTGGAGCCCCCGCGAAGGCCACAGAGGTGCCTCGTGGTTGGCGGTGCACCCCAAAGTTGGTGAGTTGGTTATGTCTACTGCCGCCTCATCAGCGGCGAAGGATCGGGGCTGCGCAGTTGTTACCGACAGCGCTGACACCCACGTTCTAGCGTCTCAATTGAGCGAAGCAGAGCTATACCAGGCGATCTTGTTCGATGATGCACGCCTAAAGCCGACAGAGGCTGTATCAGGACAAGAGATCGGAGAATTGGTCATTTCGATGACGTTCGATCTAACAGAGATGACCCCTTCCGATTTTGCGGCGCTCTCTAAAGATCGAGAGGGACTGCAATCCTTTAGTGAGCTCCTTGCTGAGGAAGCGAAGCGCATTCCTCGGATCGCAGACAAAACGGCTAGGGACACTCGCGTGCGCGCCGCGGCAGAGCGGATCATTGATGAATGGGAAAACAGGAAGAGATCTTTTGGCCCATATTTGAAAAGCCTCTTCCGATTAGACACGCTGGACGATGCGAAGGGTATGGCGACGGAGGCGTTGCAGTATGGGTTTTTTGGTGGTGCGGCAGGCGCGACGCTCGGTGGAACAATCTTAGGCGCTGTTCCTGGCTTGGCGATTGGGTTGATCGCACATGGAGCGAAATCTTGGCGAGATGCAGGCCTAGAAGAAACCCAGTCCGCCACACACTTTCTAACAAAGGTCTCCAAACATGGCGGGCTGATCACCGCTTCCGAACACTAAGCCATCAGCAACTTTCTCACTACTTTGACTAAGCCGCCAGCGATCCCCGCTCCATCTCGCCCATCAGGTCCACGTCCTTCGCCGGGCTATAAAACAGGTGACCAGTGAGTGGCGAAGTTGCAGATTATGATTCCAACGGAATTGGAATTTCGACGCGTCTAAATCGGACGAATCGGACCATGAAATTGCCATCCAGGCAAGAGTGTCGCCCAGCACAACACTAACAAACACATGTCAAAATGAAGAAAAGGAGTTGGGCGTTAGCGGCTGGACGTGCGGGACTCGAACCCGCGACCACCCCTTTATGAGAAGGGCGCTCTGTCCAGCTGAGCTAACGCCGCACTATCTCGATAGCGAAAAATCTCAAACTTGTCAAGATATGCTCCCTTCACGCCCTTTGTTCCATAGCCTTAGTCCGCCGCATTTGCCTGCGCGATCATTCGATCAAGCATTGCAGCGCGCTACCTAAAGATTTCAGCATCTATTTCGATTGTATCTCTTACCCTTAAGTCTTTAGAAAAAGCTAGTATTATCCAGCTTGAAATAATCATTCTCATTTCCGACCGAATAAGCACTTACGGACCTGCAAATACCTCCGCTCGATGATACGCAAGATACGGTGTGTGGCGAACGTCTAATTTTAGCCGAACCGCAGGATTACATCCCAACATTTTTAATGTGTCAGCCTTGATCGCCCGCACGTGTAGCAAGGTTCCGTCGTCGCTGAATGAGATCAAACCGCGGTCAAACAGTATGTCGATATTTGCGGTGAGCAGGAGGCCATTGAAGGGATCGAGCCGCTCTTTATTCCTTGAAACACGCCATGGTTTGATGTGCGACGCACGAAGCACCGGTTCAATTGCACATCCTGTTACGCAGCAACGCCGTTTCCAGTGCGTCAACAACCTCTCTCGGAAGCTCCCCTGTCCAACCCGAGCCTTCACTAGGGTCCGGACTCATTAGAGCCACCACGTGACGAAGGCTGCGATGGCGATGGTAGCCATGAAGGTCTTGATGTTGCGGTCGAAGCGGGT
>NZOF01000112.1 GCA_002695185.1 Erythrobacter sp. | reverse complement strand
GACATTTCTGAACTCGAGATCGAACGATGCAGTGTCACCGCCATAGTTGTACCCGATCGAACCGGCGAACTTAGGTTGGGCTCGGTGCTCTGCAGCGTCCGCCTCGGTTCGAATGCGGGTCAGGTCGGCTTCCATTTGCGCCCGAGACACTTCAACCAGAGCCCGTTGCTGTTCGACCGAGTTTCGCAGTTCCTCTCCCTGCAACTCTAGAGCACTTACGCTCGCCTGCAGTTCTTGCCCCTGCTGGAGAAAACCCAGCACGAGCCAGAGAAACGCAAGCGGTGAGAAGACGCCGGCCAGGAGGTCGCCAAATTCGTTTGGCGTCATGGCCAGCAGTTCTCGGAACTCAGAAACTGCCCAGACGCCCATGATGACGAGATAGCCTGCGGACATGTAGAAGCCTCCGGTGCGAAGGGCTTTTGCTCGCTTCTTGTGGCCTTCCTTGTCCGACTCGATTTGCGCTGCTGCCCCCTCGACCACACGGCTCCCTTTCAGATGCTTAGAACTGCTCTGTTGGCTGGATCACAGCCCGCCGTTCCCCGCAAGCGGTGCATTTCATAAGAGGCTCTACAGCCTCAATCCTCAAGGATTTCCTGCGATGGCTCAGTTCCATTGCAAGCTCGACTGCAACCCAATGGCTGACCTTCCCGCAGGCTTCGCAAGTGACCTTCACGTCGTAACCATGACGAGAAAAGTCGGTGATCGTGTCCAGCTTGATTCGGCCCATGCCACGCTAGAACATACAAGGAACGGGTCGGCAATATTAGCTGCCGGGCAAGACCTCTTTCCCGTACGTGTGAGGAGATGGATCATGGTCCGGCAGCGCACAATCTGCGGCAACCAAGCGGTCTACGATCTGCTGGGCCGCCGCCTGATCACGCTCCAACGCGGCAAAGATCTGTTTTTCAGCCTCGCGCGCTTTGTCTTGAGCTTCGTAGGAATCGATTGCTTCGGCAAACTCCTTGGCGAGCAAGTAGCTTCTAATGTTGAGGTCCCAGTTTGCGCCCATGAGTATCTCGCGCTGATCGAACCTCTCCGACAGTCGCTCGCAGTATGCGGCGCGTCCGTCCTGACCCTGAAACAGAAATGAGGCGGCTAGCAGTAAGGCGATCGTCTAATTTTCCCCCAGTTCGAAAACACCTTCCACATTTCTTCAATCTGGCGAAAGTGCAACCCATTCAACGATGTCGCCCACCTCCTTCAGAAATTACACACTGTTCAATATTGACATTTCTGTATTGCTGTATTACGGTTGTAACACACTCAACGTCGGGATGACTGTCGAGGAAATATGCAGAACACGCATGTCAGTTTTCGCGCGAATGAGGCGGTAGTTGCTGCCCTAGCAGCGCAGGCAGAACGGGCAGGCTGCTCGCTCTCGGAATATCTCCGCGCTCTCGTTCGCGAAAAGGTGGGGCTGCAATGAGCGCCCCTGCCACGCCCCAAGCAGATCGCTCACTAGGTGACATTCTCGCCGCGTGCCTGCGAGCACACAATCCTGATCCTAAAGAAGCGCAGCGCCGTGCCGCGTTCGAGTTTGTCCGAGGCTGCGCACCATTGATCGGGGTGTCCGAGGTCGAGGCCTTCGACGCTCTGACCTACGTGCCCGACAACCTCCTCCATTTACTGGAATCGCCGCAGGGCTGGTCGGCTCTTGCAGGCTTCATTTCTGCCGATCTGGGGATTGTCGCCCCCGCATTCCGGCCCGCCATTCACTGAGAGGTTTGTTATGCCCCTGAATATCAACTGGGATCTCGTCCGAAATAATGGCTTTCAAGAGTCGTTCGACAGGGGCGTCGCTATGGGTGAGCGGCTCAAGCGCCAATCCGCTCTGTCTGCATTCGCAAGCGATCCTTCCGATCCCAAGGCGCTGCAGGCAGTGATGGCAGTTGACCCGCGCCTCGGGGTCCAACTTGCCGAATATCAGGACAAGCGAGCGTTTCGCGAAGGCGTGGCTGATTACATGACAGGCAATGCGCTGCTGTCCGGAGGTTCGCCGCCATCCTCGCCTGTTCCGGCGAATGCGCTCGCCCCTGTCACTGCTGGCTTCGAAATGTCGCCAACGTCACCCGGCACGATGTCCGCACAGGCAGATCCTGCAGCGGAGAGTAACCCGGCATTGGCCAGCTTAGGCCAGCCAAGGAATGACCGCGATCGCGCGTTCCTACGTATGGTACAATCCGATCCTATCCAAGCGCTCAAGATCCAGTCGCAGCTTCGCGACAACTTCCTTGGCCAAGTCGAAGCGGAGCACGATTTTTACTCGCTGGCAGTGGACGAACTCTCGCGCGCGACTGATGATACATCATGGCAGCAGGCCCTTCAGATGCTCGGTCCGCGCGCCGAAGCCCTGGGCGGCAATCTGCTCGACCATGTGCCGCAAGCCTATCCGGGCGAGGAAGGAGTCAGGGGCCTTCTCGAAAAGGCCATGCCGATCAAGGACCGGCTGGGCCATTGGTTGCGCGAGGCGAATATCGATGCGGACAATGCCAGGGCTGACCGCAACACTGACAGCATGATCGAAACGCGCGACCGTCGTGCTTCGGAGTACGAGCGAAACAATCGGGAGCGCTCGGCCAATCAGCGGCGCGGACAGGACATTTCCAGCAGCGACCGCAGACGGGGGCAGGACATGACCGATTCCCGCGTCCGCTCCGGTCGTTCCTCGTCTCCATCCTCGTCCCCGCGTCAGAGTCGCTCTGATCGGCCCACGGCCACCGATGGTCAGGGCAACAAGGTCGAATGGAACGGGAAGGCATGGGTGCCGGTCAATTGAGCAACCCGCCGCCTCCTCCACCGGGCTTTTCGCTGGACGAACCCGCTTCGCGTTTCGGCAGCAGCACACGCAAGCGTGCGACCGTTCCACCGCCGCCCGAGGGCTTCACGCTTGATGGCGAGGCCGTGGACGGCGACACGCTGCGGACGAACGAAGGGCCGAACCTTCGCCTGTACGGTGCCGACGCTCCCGAAGCGGATCAGGTTGGCTGGGACCGACAGGGCAACCCTGTCCGCATTGGCGACATGGCAACAATCGCTCTGGCCGATGTCGTGACGCCTGACGCCATTGCAGGTCCGACAATGATGGAAAGCTGGGGTCGTCCGGTGGCCTCGGTATCGCAAGGCGGGCGGGACGTTGGCGGAATCACTATTCAGGCTGGCAACGCGCTGGCCGCCCCGGAGTACATGCAGCAGTCGCCGGAACTCCGCGCCGCCTACATGGAAGCCGAGCGACAGGCCCGCATGAACCGCCTCGGCATGCACGGGACGCTTGCACAGACGCCCGAGCAGCATCGCGATAACCCCGACTACCAGCCCGACCGGGAGACGATAGCGCGCTTCTGGGACACGCCCACGCCCCAAGGCGGCCTGCGTCCGGAGATTGAAGCCGGATATGCCGAACTGCTTCAGGGCGGCACTGCCGATCAGATCCTTAGCTACGCGCAGGCCAATGGCTTCTCCGTCGATCCCGAAGATGTGCGCGGCTATGTCGCTGATCGGGATGCGGGCAAGCCGGTTTCTACTGAAGTGACCTATGCCGAACGCCCGCAGATACTGACTGACCTTGGCGATGGCAGGACCGGCGCAACTGTGCGCGGGGTGGGCGACGGTGTGCTGGCGGGCGGTCTGGACGAGGCCGGGGCGGTTGTCGATACGCTGGGCCTGACGCCGGGACGGGAAAGCATCTGGAACTCTGACCGCCGTCTTGCTGACATCTGGGCGAACAATCAGGAGCAGAACTCGGCCATCCTCGGCTATGACGACATGGCGCATCCCGGTTGGCGGCTGGGCGGACAGGTCGCGGGCGGGCTGCTGGTGCCATTTGGAGCCAAGGCCAAGGCTGCATCGGAACTTGCCCGGGTCGGCGCCGCGTATGGCGCTGCTGAAGGCTTTCTCGGCACGGATGGAGACGTTGGCGACAGGGCCGTTGGTGCTGCCATGGGAACCGGCATCGGGGCGGTGGGCGGAGTGGCTGCTGGCAAGGCGCTGGACTACGTTGCGCCCAAGATCGCCGCCCGCTTTGGTCGTCGCGGCGAACAAGCGACGGAAAGCACCGGCGAGGCCGCAGAGGGCTATTCGACCGACAACGGCATTCAGGCCGCACAGGATGCAGTGGACATTCCTCCCCCGCCGAACGGTTTCACGATGGATCGCGCTATCCTCATGCGCGCCGATGCAGGCGAGGCAGTCTCAAGCGCACCTGTAAGGCGGTTGCTCGATGATCCGACCGAAGCCCAACTGCGGGCAGCATCGGAGAATATCGAGCCGGGCGATGTGCTGCCCAAGCCGTCCAACGAGGTGCGGGACATAGAGGAAGCGACGGCGAAGGATGCGGGGCGCTATCAGCCCGTGAAGCCACCGCGCGAGCGTGACCAGTTGAGCAAACGCACGGTCAGGAACTTCATGGGTAAGGAAGTGCCCAAGGTTGGTCCGATCGACCTCGTGGGCTGGGCGCGTCTGCGTGGCGGCATCAATGACACCGGCGATGCTGTTTCGAAGGGTGGCGACCTCAAGGCGATGGGCATGACCAATGCTTCGCGTAAGGGTCTGGACTTTGTCGGGCAGGAGCATCGCTTCGGGCCGCTGCTGAACGAGCGGGGCATGAGCCTCGACGATGCTGCTGAAGCGGCATGGGAAGCGGGTTATTTCCCCGAATTGTCCGAGCGCCCTACGGTCAATCAGTTCCTCGATGCCATGCGCGACACCTATGATGGCACTGCCAATCGTCGCTTTCTGCCGGAAGATCAGGCCGAAGTTGCCAACTTCTATTCCGCGCAGACCGACCGCATGGATTTGGAACAGCGCATTGCGGAAGAGGGTCCGATCTGGCGTGACGCTTCGGAAGCGGCTGACGATCAGCCATTTGCTCCGCCGCAAGCATACGAGGATTGGGGCAACGATGCACCAAACTTCGCGGGCAACATCAATCTCGGAAAGCTGGACACGCCGCAGGATATTCGTCGGGCGCTATCCCAGACCGAGAAGCGCGTCGGCTTCGATGCAGCCACGCGGGGCAGAGTAACACACGCTGAGACGGAGCGCCTCGCAGCGGAGTTGAATATGTCGCCGGAAAGCCTTCTGGTACGGCGCAAGGGGCAGGCCTTCAATGCAGAGGAAGCATTGGCGGCAAGGCAGTTGCTCGCAAAGTCGGGCAATGAGTTGGTGAATGCGGCAAAGCGCATTCGGGCGCTCGACGATCCGGGCGATGAGAAGCTTGCAGAGTTCCGGCAAAAGTGGATGCGCCATGTCGCCATTCAGGAACAAGTGGCGGGGATGACAGCCGAGGCTGGGCGGACGCTCCAGCAATTCCGCATGACTGCCGATAGCAGGGCGATCAGGGGCGATGTTCTGTCGGCACTGGTGCGCAGCGGCGGCGGCAAGGACGGGCTGAAGGATGCAGCCGATATCCTGATCGATGCGGTCGAGATGGGGCCGGGCAAGTTCAATGCTCTGGCCGAGAAGGCGGCAAAGCCGAAATGGCGGGACCGCGTGAGTGAGCTCTACATCAATTTCCTGCTGAGCAATCCGCCCACCCATGTCGTCAACATGGTGTCGAACACTCTGACAGCGATTGCGCAGTTGCCCGAGTTCGCGACGGGTGCGGCAATCGGGGCAGCGCGCAAGGCTGTGATGCGCGAGAAAGCGCAGGACAGGGTTCTCGCTACCGAAGTGGGCGCAAGGGCTATCGGGCTACTGCAGGGGGCCAAGGAAGGCGCGCAGATGTTCGCCAAGGCCCTGCGGACCGGTGAGGCGTCGGACTTTGTCAGCAAGGTCGAGGGCGACGAGTACAAGGCGATTGGCGGCAAGCTGGGCGAGGCAATCCGCGTCCCCACCCGCCTGCTCACGGCAGAAGACGAGTTGTTCAAGGGTATTGCGCGCCGCATGGAATTGAACGCGCAGGCCGTCCGCACGGCACAGCGTGAAGGGTTGAAGGGCGATGCCGCGAAGGCGCGCATTGCCGAACTGACCGCAAATCCGACCGATGAGATGTTGGCCCGCGCGATGGACTATGGCCGCTACCTGACGTTTCAGCGTCAGCTTGGCGAGTTCGGGCAGGGTCTATCGCGCATTACATCCAGCAACCTGCCCGCCAAGGTGATCGTGCCGTTCGTGCGGACGCCGATCAACCTGATGAAATTTGCGACCGAGCGTTCGCCTGCCGCTCCGTTGCTGAAAGAATGGCGGCGCGACTTCGGGGCCGGTGGCGCTCGGCGTGACATGGCGATTGCACGCGTGCTGCTCGGCACGGGCTTTGCGATGGCGATGTATGAGGCGGCACTTCAGGGGACGATTACAGGGGCCGTTCCGCCTGACCCTGCGAAAGCACGCCTGATGTATGCCGATGGCTGGCAGCCCTACTCGGTGAAGATCGGGGACCGGTACATCAGCTATTCGCGGCTGGATCCGTTCTCGACCACGATAGGTGTGGCAGCGGACATGGCAACGCTTCCCGAAGGCCTCAGCGACAGGCAGAAGGAAGACAAGGCCACGATGCTGGTGGCTTCGATCATGGGCAACCTTGCCAGCAAGACATGGCTATCTGGCATGTCGTCGTTCGTGGAAGGCTTGGCCGATCCCGGCCGATATGCAGGCAATTGGCTGGAACGCACTGTCAGCGCATTTGCCGTTCCTGCTGGCGTTGCCGGTGTGGCGCGGGCCATTGATCCCGTCTCCCGCAAGCGTGAGAGCGTGGGCGAAGCGATACAGGCGCGAGTGCCCGGCATGACGCAGGACCTCATGCCGCTGCGCGACATCTTTGGAGAGCCGGTTGAGAATGACAGCCTTGGGCCTGATCTGATCTCGCCCTTCTGGCAGTCGCAGGCGAAGAATGATCCGGTCGTGGCCGAGATGCTGCGGATCGGGAAGAGCGTCAGCGCACCGGGCAAGCAATACACGGAAGACGGTGAGCGGGTGGATTACACGCCCCAGGAATATGACCGCTACCACGAGATTGCGGGCCGGCTGACCTACAATGCGCTGCACACGCTGATTGCATCGAAGCGCTATCGCGAGATGACCGACGATGGACGCCGCAAGGCTTCGAAACAAGCCATCACCAAGGCAAGGCGCGAGGCGCGCGAGCTTATGGGCTTAGCCGGTTACAGCCTGCCTGAGCGCGGTGCCATGGCGAACGAGCCGGATGCCCCGCCCCCGCCGCCGCCCGGCTTCATGATGGAGGCCCGCTGATGGCTATTGTGCCTATTGTGCCTATTGTGCCGGGGGGGCTGCATGTCTGACGAGCCGAATAATGGCGGGCGAAACTCGGACGGGACGTTTGCTGCAGGCAATTGCCTAGGCGGTAATCGCAAAGGTTCGCGCCATAAGGTCACGCGGGCCGTGGAGGCGCTGCTTGAAGGCGAGCACGAGGCATTGACCCGCAAGGCCATTGAACAGGCGCTGGAAGGCGACGGGACGGCCCTGCGGCTTTGTCTCGACCGTATTGCGCCGCCTCGCAAGGATGCGCCGATCTCGTTTGCCCTACCGCCGATCCGGTCTGCTGAGGACACCGTGACGGCTTCGTCTGCTCTGCTGCTGGCCGTGGCAGAGGGTGAGGTGACACCGGACGAGGCAGGCCGTGTCATGGCACTGCTGACCGCTCACAAGACGCTG
>NZOF01000111.1 GCA_002695185.1 Erythrobacter sp. | reverse complement strand
GAAGAATGTGCCGCTTGATTCGCCCTTTGTCGGTGCCGATCGTGCTAGCCTTCTTGGGCCGGTTGCCTTTAGACCCGGTGTTGCGGGTGTGGATCGCTCGTGCGCGGCCGCTGGTAGATCGGCGACAAGCCCATCTTTGCCATGAGCCGGCGCACCCGTCGTCGTCCAACGTCGTGGCCATTGCGCCGTAGGTGCCGGACCATCTGCCGGCTGCCATACCAGGGACAGTCCAGGAACGTCGCGTCGATCCTCCGCATCAGCGCCAGCGTCACTTCGGTCTCGGGCACCCGTGCGTAATAATAGGACGACCGGCTGATCGACAACAGCCGGCACTGCGCCGCGATCGACAGGCGCTGATGAGCAGGTTCGATCATAGACCGCCTCCGTGCCACGCTCATCGACCGGAGGCTTTGGCTAAAAAATCGCGTTCCACGACCAACTCCCCGATCTTGGCATGCAGCTTCTCGATTTCCGCCTCGCTGGCAGCCTTCGAACCCTGATCGCCACCTTCGAACAGGCCAGCCATGCCGTCCATCGCCTGACGCTTCCAGGTCCCGATCATCGTATGGTGGATGCCATGCTTCGCTGCCAGCTCCGCCAGAGTCAGGTCGCCCCGGATCGCTTCCATCGCCACCTTGGCCTTGAACTGCGCGCTGTAGCGCTTCCTCGTCGTCTTCATTCCCGTCCATTCCTTCAGGTCGGGATGAGCTTAACACCCTGTCCGAATTTCCGGCACCACCTCACGGATCATCTTCGATTTTCTGGTAATAAGCCCGCATCACCAGATCGTGAGCGGAATGGCTCCCGATCTTCTCGAGCCGGGAAATGCGTGGTTCGACGAAACACTCGATTTCATCATGGTTGCACTACGCGCCGGCACGCCGACCGGATGTCGCACTTCCAGGAGCGAGAAGCAGGCCTGACAATTCCCGGACCGGGGAACCGCTCGCTATGCACACGCCGGACCGGGGAACCGCTCGCTATGCACACGAAAGCATTGGCCACTTCGCGCTTGCCTGCTTCGCGCCCGAGGCGCTCCTAACCTTTTTAACTAAACCAGACCGTTTCGTTTTCGGAAAGACCGTGCTAGACCAAGGTCGGTCTTGCTTCAGGAGTGATCGGTCGCTGTTCGTCTCGGGCCCCATATACCGTGCCATGACCGTTCTGGCACAGCGGCTCGGTGGAGCTTTTTCATGTTCGTGGCAGAGGCGCTCCGGGGACCGGGTCTGGCTGCGTTCCGGGTCGGTCGCTTCGGGTGCCGCCAAGCCGGAATGTGGAGCTTGTCGATGGTGACGGACCAAGCGGCGGCCAACGAAGCGTCGCCGGATCGTCGTGCTCCGGCCGGGGTCGAGTGGCAGGAACACCCGGACCTGCGTCTAATCGCCTCCGGCGATTGGATCGTGACTCAATTGAGCGGCGTGACGGGACAGCTCGGCGCGCACCGCACTGAAAGAGCGCGGCTCGACGTTTCCCATATGGGCGAGGTCGACACCGCCGGGGCCTTTGCGCTTGCGCGCCTCACCGGAGGCGCCGCGGCGTTGCGTAACTCGGGGCGCGACGACCTCGATCGCCTTGCCGAGTTGATCGAGCGTTCCGGCGAACCGGAAGCGCCCCGCCAGACCAGGCCGCACGGCCTGTTCGGCTTCTTCGTGCGCACCGGTGAGCGGGTCGAGACATTGTGGCACGAAGCCTATGGCAGCATGGTGTTCGCCGGACGCCTGACCCTCACGCTCGGCCACACGCTCGCGGCACCGCGGCGGCTGCGGCTTACGCCCTTGTTCGCGATGATGGAGGCGGTGGGCGTCAACGCCTTGCCGATCGTCTTCACCATGACCTTCTTCATCGGCGCGGTGATCGCGCTGGTCGGCGCCAATTTGCTGACGACGCTGGGGGTTTCGGTCTTCACGGTCGAACTGGTCGGTGTCGCCATCCTGCGCGAGTTCGGGGTGGTCATCGCGGCGATCCTGCTTGCCGGACGATCGGCTTCGTCCTTCGCGGCCGAACTGGGATCCATGCGGATGAACCAGGAAACGCATGCCATGCAGGTAATGGGTGTCGACCGGTTCCATGCACTGGTCGTACCGCGAGTGCTGGCGGCGCTGCTGATGATGCCGATCCTCACCTTCGTGGCCGATATCGGCGGCCTGGTGGGCGGGCTTCTGGTCAGCTGGATCACGATGGATCTGAGCCCGACCTTCTTCATCAGCCGCCTGATCGAGACCGTGGAGCTGCGCCATTTCTGGATCGGGATGAGCAAGGCCCCGTTCCTGGCATTGCTGATCGCCGCGATCGGCTGCCGCCAAGGCCTGCTCGTGGAAGGCGACACGCAGAGCCTCGGGCGGCACGTGACGGCGGCGGTTGTCCACGCGATCTTCCTGATCATCATGTTCGACGCGATCTTCGCGGTGATCTTCATGGTGCTCGACCTGTGAGCGATCCGGGGAACGGCGACGCGGCAGTCCCGCCCATATGCGTGCGTGGCCTGCGCACCGCCTTCGGCGAGCATGTCGTGCACGAGGATCTCGACCTCGACGTCTGCCGGGGCGAGATCCTCGCCGTGGTCGGCGGATCGGGATCGGGCAAGTCGGTGCTGCTCAACACGATCCTGGGGCTCAAGGAACCCGATGGTGGCGCAATCGAGGTGTTCGGCCGCGATCTTGCGGACGAGAAGGCGCGCGACGAACTGGAGCGGCGTGCCGGCGTGCTGTTCCAGAACGGCGCTTTGTATTCCACACTCACCGTGATCGAGAACGTCGAGGCGCCGTTCCTCGAACACGTTCGATTGCCGCCCGATTTCGTTCGCGACCTGGCCCGGCTCAAGATCGGCCTGGTGGGGCTGGAGGCGAGCGCGGGGGACAAGCGCCCGGCCGATCTCTCCGGTGGCATGCGCAAGCGCGCCGGCATGGCGCGGGCGATCGCACTCGACCCGGATTTGCTGTTTCTCGACGAGCCGACCGCCGGCCTCGACCCGGTGGGCGCGGCCAGTTTCGACACGCTCGTGCGTGATCTGCGCGATGCGATGGGCCTGACCGTTTTCATGATCACCCACGATCTCGATACGATCTACGCCATCTGCGACCGGGTTGCGGTGCTGGCCGACCGGCATGTCGCGGCGATCGGACCGGTGGCCGAGATGGAGCGCTCGGACCATCCTTGGATCCGCGAATTTTTCGGCGGGCCGCGCGGCCGCGCCGCCAGGGAGAAGCAGAGCTGATGGAACGCCACGCGCGCTATGCCCTGGTGGGCGTCGTCTCGATCGGGGTGCTGATCGCCGCCATCGTGTTCGTGGTCTGGCTCGGGCGCGTCCAGTTCAACCAGCAATACGACCAATACCGAATCCTGTTCGAAGGGCCCGTGAACGGCATGAGCGAAGGGGGCGACGTGCTGTTCAATGGCATCAAGGTGGGCGAGATCGAGCGCGTCGCGCTCGACGATCAGGCGCCGAGCAAGGTCGTCGTCGATATCGAAGTGGATGCCAGCACGCCGGTTCGCAGCGATTCGCAGGCTTCGACCGAATTGCAGGGCATTTCGGGGATCAGAGCGATCCAGATCAGCCCCGGATCGGAAGGGCAGCCGTTGCTGAAGCGGATTTCAGACCGCGAACGGCCCATCATCCCGAGCGAACCCAACGCACTTTCGTCGCTTCTGCAAGGCGGGGGCGAGGTTCTGACGAACGTCAACGAGGCGGTGACTCGCGTCAACCGCGTGCTGGCGGACGAGACCATCGCCGACCTGCATGCGGCGATAGCGGCAATGCGGGCCACCAGCGAATCGCTCGCCGCCAACCGGGCGATGTTCGACGATGCCGCATCGGCGCTGGCCAAGCTCGACGCCGCGGCCGGCGATGTCCAGCAGGTCTCCGCATCGATCCGCGAGATGGTGCAGGGCGACGGGCGCCAGGCAATTGCCGACATATCGCGTGCAGCCCGCGAAATCGAACTCGCTGCAAGCGATGCACGCGCCACGCTGGCATCGCTTGGCGACCAGTCCGATGCCTTGGGGGCCGAAACGCTGCCCACGATAGACAGCACGATGCGCAGCATCGAGGAGACCGCCGAATCTCTCGACGGGCTGATCGACGACATCCGCCGCGACCCGCAAGGCACATTGGGCAAGAGCGGCGGCCGAGAACTGGAGATACCGCAATGATTGTTCCGCGTGCAGCAATCGCACTGGCCGCATTGCCGTTTGTCGCAGGCTGCGTCGGCGGATTGCTGGGAGAGGGCGATTCCGACCAGCTCTATCGTCTGCAGGCGGAACTGCCGGCCTCGCAAGGCGGCAGCGCCGCCGGCGTGCCCGCGGCACAACGCACGGCAATCGTGCTGCTCCCGCTGTCCTTCGCCCCCGAGATCGAGGGCGACCGGATGCTCGCCGGGCGCGGCCGCGAAGCGTTCTACATAAAGGATGCGCGCTGGGTCGCGCCCGCGCCCAGCCTCGTCAGCGATGCGCTCGCCAGCGCGTTCGACGTGCGCGCTCCCGCCTTGCTGCTCGCCGACCGGCGCGACAATGCGGGCGCCGAATTCGCACTCGAAGTGCATGTGACGCGCTTCGAGGCGCGCTACCCGGCGGGCACCGACGTCGAGAGCGAAGCGGCGCCGGTGGCGATCTTCGCGGGCGAAGCGCGCCTTCGAGGGCGGGGTCGCGAGCCGGTCGCGGTCCGATCCTTCTCCAGCGCAGTCCCGGCGCGGGAAAATCGGGTGAGCGCGATCGTCGATGCGCATGCCGAGGGCGTTTCCACCGCCGCCGCAGAACTGGCCGACTGGACGCAAGCCGCAATCGCCGCTGCTCCGGCCCGCAACGTGACCGGGCCGGACAAGGGTGAAAGCGGCTCTGTCCGATCGGACGGGGAGCCCTGACATGAAAAGCTTCTGCGTTTCTCCGCTGCGCGCCACGGCCATCGCGCTGGCCGCCATTGCCGTGCCGGGCCACGGCCGTGCCGAGGCTCCGGCGCGATCGGTGGCCGAAGCACCGGCCTCTATCCCCGCCGAACTGTCGGGGCTGGAGACGCTGCTCGGCCGTGTTCATCCCCCGGATGCCGAGGGCTGGACGCTGATCGAGGTGCACATGTTGAACCGCACGCGGGAAGCGCGGAGCGTGCCGATCCCCCGAACGGTCACGGCCGAACTGGATGCCGGGGCGCGCCAGACTTCGCTGCACCTGCTGGAAGGACAGGACCGCCTGATCGAACTGCCGCCCGGCGGTTTCGCCACGGTGCGCTACCGCTTGCGCCCGGCAGAACAGATGGCTGCCGGAACAACCATTTGGATCCCCGCCTGGCAGTCGCAGGCCGTGGCGCTGCTTCCCGCCGGGCGCTGGCGTCAGGCACCGGTGCTGGCGCAGGCTGATTCCGGCGCTACGCCATTGCCGTCGCCGGTGGGCGAACCCGGTCGCGAGGAGCCGGATCCCGCATCCGTCCCGCCACCGCCAACCGACCGCGCGACCGGCAACGCCTTTCTGCGCAATCTTTCGGCCTATGCGCCGATCTATGCTGTCTACGGCCCTGGCACCAACAGCGCCGTGCGGCTGCAGATCAGCTTCAAGTACCAGCTTTTCGGCGAACTTTCCGAAGGCAGCGAGGGGCGGGAATGGCTCAATGGCCTGCATTTCGGCTATACGCAGCGCATGTTCTGGAATGTGGAGGCGGATTCCTCGCCTTTCCGCAACATCGATTTTCAGCCCGAAATGTTCTATGCGCTCGACGCCGGCGAAATCGCCGATAATGTCCGCCTGGGCGTGCAGGCGGGCGTGCGCCATGAATCGAACGGCCGCGAAGGCAGCGAATCGCGCAGCCTGAATACGATCTACCTTCATCCGGCACTTTCGGCGCCGCTCGGCGATGGCTACCGCATCACCTTCGGACCGCGCCTCCGCGCTTTCGCCGGCGACCTTTCGGACAATCCCGACATTCGCGACTATCGCGGCAATACGGGCTTCTTCGCCGAACTGGGCAAGCAGGACGGGGTGCGCCTGTCGGCCTACGGCCGGGCCAATCTGGGCAGCGGCAAGGGCGCGCTCGAAGCGAACTTATCCTATCCGCTCGACAGACTGCTGGGCGGCGGGCCGGACCTGTATCTCTTCGGTCAGGGCTTTGTCGGCTACGGCGAAAATCTGCTCGATTACGATGTCCACACGACGCGCTTTCGCGTCGGCTTTGCACTGGTGCGCTGAATGTTCTGGGGCAGCGGGCGCCCAGGCCAAGCAGGAGAATTTCTGGTGTTGTACTTCGTCTCGGCCTTGGCGCTGCTTGTCACCGCCGTTCCGTCCAGGTGGCGATCCGGCCACGCCTCTCGACCGGGGGGACGGCCGAGATGGTCTGTCGTCGCCTCTACTCTGACGTCCCTTACCGCGAGGAGCGCAATGCCCGAGCATTTCGATCGCAATGGCCGTGATGCCGGGCTTCGTCCCTATCAAGCCCGTCAACGCTGCCAAGCCTTCGCCCGGCGCCCGAAACTGCCCGGGCTGGCCTGCGCCCTCGCCTCTCTCGCCGCACTGGGGGCTTGCGGCAGCGAACCTGAGCCGCAGCCGCCGGAGAGTCGGCCGGCCAGGCTCTACACGCTCGATGCGACCGATGACCTGCGCACCTTCCGGTTTCCGCCGTCGTCGAGGCGGCACGCGAGGCCGGGCTCTCCTTTTCCAACCAGAGTGGCCGGGTGGAGCGTCTGACCGTCGAACAAGGCGATTTCGTGCGCCGCGGCGAGATCATCGCGGTGCTCGATCAATCGCAGATCCGCGAGGAAATTCAGCAGGCGGAAAACCATGTCGAACTGGCGCGGGACGCGTTCGAGCGCGCCCAGGCGCTGATCGAGGCGGGCGCGATCGCGCGCGCCGTCTACGAGCAGCGGCAGACCGAGCTAAATAATGCGCAAAGCCAGCTCGAAGCAGCGCGCGAGCGATTGAGCGACCGCGTGCTGCGCGCGCCGTTCTCGGGAACGATCGGCAGCCGCCAGGTCGAGCTTTATGAATATGTCACGCCGCAACAAACCATCGTCACCCTGCAAAGCACCGGACCATCGAAAGCCGTCGTGCAGGTTCCCGCGACAATGCTCGGCCGCGATCGTTCACTGGTTTCGGCAAGGACCCGGCTGATCATGGATTCGGCGGAGGATGTCGTCATCCCGGCGCGTTTCGATTCGATCGGCCGCCAGACGAGCCCCGGCTCGCTCACTTACGAGGCGGAATTCACCTTCACCCCGCCGGCGGGCGTCACCGTGTGGCCGGGCATGACCGGCACGCTGGTCGTGGCGGTCGAACCCGGCGGCGGCGACGCGCCAGGTCCGGAATTGGCCGTGCCGATCACCGCGGTGGACGAATTGGGCCGCGAGACCTTCGTCTGGGTGGTGGATCCCGAAACCCGCGCGGCACGCCGGCGGATCGTGGAACTGGGTGAGGGCGTAGGCGAGTTCGTGCCGGTGGTGGAAGGCCTGCGCCGCGGCGAAACCATCGTGGCGACGGGCGCGGCGAACCTCGAAGAGGGCACCAAGATTCGCCCCCTCGATCTGAACTGAACACCTGGACCCGAACCAACATGGCCTTCAACCCCGCCGTCTTCAGCATCCGGCATCGCCTGCTGACGAATGTCTTCATCCTGCTGGTCATGGGGGCGGGGCTGCTCGCCTATAACGGCCTCTCCCGGTTCGAGGATCCGCAGTTCACGATCCGCCAGGCGGTGGTGGACACGCCCTATCCGGGCGCCACGCCGATAGAGGTGGCCACCGAGGTCACCGAACAGCTCGAGCGCGAAATCAGCCAGATGCAGGAGGTGAAAGAGATCATCTCCACCTCGCAGGCCGGCAATTCGCGGATCGAGGTGGAAATCGAATATGAATATGCCAGAAACCAAACCGAACTCGACCAGGTCTGGACCGATCTGCGCAATCGCGTGAACGACGCGGGCAGCCTGCTGCCGCCCGGCGCCGGGCCGTCATCGGTCAACGACGATTTCGGCGACGTCTTCGGCCTGTTCTATTTCATCACCGGCACCGGCTATTCGCCGGCGGAGCTCTACGCTTACGCGGAGCGCCTGCGCACCGATTTGAGCGCGGTCGAGGGAGTCGGCAACGTGGTGCTCGCGGGCGAGCGGCCCGAAACCTTCTATGTCGAGATCTCGCGCGAAAGGATCGCGCAGATCGGGGTTTCGGTCCAGCGGATCTACGAAGGCCTGTCGGAACAGAACCTGGTCGAGCCGGCCGGAGAGGCCCGGGTCGGACCCCTGCGCCTGGAAATCAATCCCAGCGGTGCGATCAGCTCGGTTGAGGAACTGCGCAACCTGCCGGTCTCGACCAACCAGGAAGGTATCGTGGTGCGACTGGGCGAGATCGCCTCAGTCGAGCGCGGCTATGCCGAACCGCTCGACCAGTTGATGCGATACAATGGCAAGCCGGCGATCGGCTTGGGCGCTTCCAACGCAACCGGCACCAATGTGGTGGAGGTGGGCCGGCTGATCGACCGGCGCCTGGCCGAGACGCTCGATGAGCGGCCGGTGGGCATGGAAGTCCACGAATTCTACCACCAGGGCAGTGTGGTCTCGGAATCGATCGACGCATTCCTCGTGAACGTGGCAACCGCCTTCGTCATCGTGTTCGTCGTGCTGCTGCTCTTCATGGGCTGGCGGCCGGCGCTTATCATCGGCGCGGTCCTGTTGCTGACCGTGGCCGCCACCCTGGGCGTGATGTATCTCCAGGATATCGCGATGCATCGCATCTCGCTGGGCGCGCTGATCATCGCGTTAGGCATGATGGTCGACAATGCGATCGTCATCGTGGAGGGGATGCTGAAGAGCATCCGGCGGGGGGAAAGCCGGCTGGAGGCCGCACGCTCCATCGCCAGGCAGATGCTGTGGCCGCTTCTTGGCGGAACGGCGATCGGCATCATCGCCTTCGCGCCCATCGGCATGGCGCCCGGCCAGGTCGCAGAATTCATGCGCGACCTGTTCCTGGTGGTGATGATCTCGCTGCTCGCCTCCTGGGTGTTCGCGCTGACCGTGGCGCCTTACCTTTCCGACTTGCTGTTCGAGAGCAAAGCGCACGCAGCCAGAGCGGAGGACTTCGACGAGGCGGACACGCGGGATACAGCGGACGGCCAAGGCACGGCCGAAAGCGGAGTCTTCGCCCGCGCCCGAGCAGCGCTGGCGGTTGTAGGCGATCGTCTGTCCGGCTGGCGGCGAGACCTGCGCGCTCGGCTGCCCGGTTCCTGGACGGGAGACGAAAACGGTGAAGGTGGCGGCTTCGGCAGCAGGCTTGAGGGGTGGTACCGGCGCCAGCTCACCTCCGCGCTGCATCATAAAAAGCTGGTGGTGCTGGCAACGGCCGGAATGTTCCTGCTGTCTGCCTTCGGGTTCACTTATGTCGAGCAGGGTTTCTTCCCCGCTTCGACCACGCCGCACATTCTGATCGATTATCGCCTGCCGGCCGGCAGCGCGATCGAGCGCACGAGCGAGGATCTGGAGCGCATGGAGCGCCGCCTCGCCAGACTCGACAATGTCGCCGGACTCCAGACCGTCGTCGGCTCGGGCACGCTGCGCTACAAGCTCACCTACATTCCCGAACCGCCCAAGCCCTGGTTCGGGCAGGTGATCGTGCAGCTGCAGGACGCATCGAACCTCGATCGCCTGCAGGTCGAGCTGCAGCGCGAACTGACCCGTGAATTCCCGCTCGCCCGGATCAAGGTCTGGCTCTTCAAGCTTGGTCCGGGCGGGCAGTCTGCGGTGGAAGCGCAATATTCTGGTCCCGATCCCGAAACGCTGCCGATCCTGGCGCAAAGGGCCAAGGCAGTCATGGCCGACGACCCTTATGCCATCATGGTCAAGGACGATTGGGGGCAGGCGGTGCCGACCATCGTCCCGCTCTATGCCGAGGCGCGCGCGCGGCGCCTGGGCGTCAGCAGGCAGGCCGTTGCGCAGGCGCTCGAGGCGAATTTCTCCGGGCGCCGGATCGGCACCTTTCGCGAAGGCGACGACCTGATCCCGATCGTGGCCCGCGCACCGCAAGACGAAACAAGGCAAGCCACTAATCTGGAAACCGTGCCCGTCTTCAGCGCCAGCGGCGAGACCGTGCCGCTCGCCGAGGTGGTCGAAGGCATCGAGACTCGATGGGACCAGGCGATCCTCAAGCGGATCAACCAGCGCTGGACGATCAATGCGCAGGCTGATCCGGGCCCGGAGGATACCGCGTCCAAACTGCTGGACCGGGTCCAGCCGCAAGTGGAGGACCTGCCCATCCCGCGCGGCTATGATCTCAACTGGGACGGCGAGTACGGCGATCAGCAGGAGGCGGTTTCATCTCTCCTAACGGCGCTTCCTTATGCCGGCCTGGCCATGGTGCTGACACTTATCCTGCTGTTCAATGCGCTGCGACAGCCGCTGGTGATCCTGCTGATCGTGCCGCTGGCGATCATTGGGGTGACGATCGGGCTGCTGCTGCTGCAGGTACCGCTGGAATTCGTCGCCATCCTGGGTGTGCTGTCCCTGTCCGGCCTGCTAATCAAGAACGCCATCGTGATCGTCGATCAGATCGATCTGGAGATCGCAGGCGGGAAGGACCGCTTCCAAGCGATCGTCGATGGTACGGTCGACCGTGCGCCGCCGGTCGTTCTCGCCTCGCTCACAACCGTTTTGGGCGTCATCCCGCTCTATTTCGACGCATTCTTCAAATCCATGTCGGTGGTGCTCGCCTTCGGCCTCAGCTTCGGCACCATCCTTACGCTGATCGTTGTGCCGGTGCTTTACGCCATGTTCTTCCGCATCAGCGCCGATCGGAAGGAAGACATGCACAAAGCCGCATCCCGCCAGGAGGAGGCCAACGCATGAAACCTCTCGTTCGCACCGCTTTAATCGCCGGGGCGGTTTCGCTGGCCCTGTCCGGCTGCGCCAGCGGCGACAGTGTTGGCAAAGGCGCGGTGGAAAGCGCACGCGCCGCCCTGCCCCAGGTTCCGGAGCGCTGGCGGGCGATCGCCACCGCCGCGGGTCCGGTGGAGAATGGCTGGGTCCGCGCGTTCGACGATCCGCGCCTGCTGGCGCTGGTCGAGGAGGCGCAGGCCCGCAGTACCGACCTCCAGACGGCCGTGGCTAACGTCCAACAGGCGCGG
>NZOF01000110.1 GCA_002695185.1 Erythrobacter sp. | reverse complement strand
TGCAGCAGGATCGCCGCCAGCGTGGCCAGGGGAATCAACTCGAGCCAGACCGCCAGAAACGCCACGCTCACCAGCAGCAGGCCACCGTGAATCAGGCTGGACAGCCGCGTGCGGCCCCCCGCATTGGCATTGGCGGAGCTGCGCACGATCACCGCAGTGACCGGCAGCGCCCCGACCAGCCCGCACACCATATTGCCGATGCCCTGGGCCTTCAATTCGCGGTGTGGCGGCGAGTGACGCTTGAGCGGGTCCAGCTTGTCGATGGCCTCCAGGCTCAACAGGGTCTCGAGGCTGGCGATGATGGCGATGGTGATGGCGACCGTATAGACCGCCGGGTTGGCCAGCGCGCCGAGATCCGGCCGGGTCATCTGGGCGATCAGCTCCGAAGGTCCGGACAGGCCGTCGAGATCGATGTGATGCCCCGCTCCCAGCGCCCAGCCGGGCATCGCGCCGCCCACCAGGCGATCGATGGCGATACTGCCGAGCACCACCAGCAGCGGCCCCGGGATCAGTGCCAGCGCCCGGTGCCGCTTGATCATCGGCTGCTCCCACAGCACCAGCAGCGCCAGACTGAACAACGCGATCAGCGTGGCCAGCGGCGAGATATCGCTGAACAGCGCGACCGGTTCGGTGATGGATGGCATCTCCTCCAGGGGGTGTCCCAGTGCCATGGGGAATTGACCCAGCACCAGGATCAGACCGATGCCGGCCAGCATCCCCTTGATCACCGAGGTCGGCACGAAGGCACCGATCCGGCCCAGCTTGAAGATCCCCATCAGCAGCTGCAGCGCGCCGGCCAGCACCACCGCGATCAGGAAAGCGGAAAAGCTGCCCAACTGTTCGATCGCATCCAGCACGATGACGGTCAGGCCGGCCGCCGGACCGCTGACGCTGAGCGCCGAGCCGCTGAACATCGTCACCACCAGCCCGCCGACCATGCCGGCGACGAGACCGGCGATGGGAGGCGCACCGGAGGCCAGCGCGATCCCCAGGCAGAGCGGAATCGCTACCAGAAAGACCACGATCCCCGCCGGGATATCGCGGGCGAGGTGGCGGAAAGAGAAGGTGTCGGGGTTGTCGCGTCGTGCCGAAGCCGTTTGTGTCGGTGTCGTCATTGTCGTGTCCTCGGATCCTTGAGTCACAGCGTGTCGGAGTTCGATCTAGCCGGCCGCTGCCTGCTGCCAGTCCTGATCGGACCATTCGGCCTCGCGGCGGTAGACCTCCTCGAGGTGTCCGCTGGCCAGGTCATAGACCCAGCCGTGCAGGCTGGGCGCCCGGCGCGCCTCCCAGCTGTCGTTGACCAGCGGCAGCGAGGAGAGCCGCTCGACCTGGGCGATGACATTGAGCTCGACGACGTGATCGACCTTGTCGCTCAAGCGCGAGAACCGATCGAGTTCCTCCTTGCGCTCGGCGACCAGCCGCTTGACCTGGCCCAGATGCTTGTCGACGTAGGGCAGCGCCTGCAGCGCGTCCCCTCCGGAGACTGCCGCCTGGATGCCGCCACAGCCGCGGTGACCGCAGACGATGATGTGGTCGACCTCGAGCGCATGGATGGCGTATTCGAGCACGCTCGAGACGTTGGCATCGTCCTCGTGGACCAGGTTGGCGATATTGCGGTGGATGAAAAGCTCCCCGGGTTTGGCATTACAGATCTGCTCCGCCGGTACCCGACTGTCGCAGCAGCCGATCCACAGCGCGGATGGCGACTGTCCCTGATGGAGCCGCTCGAAAATTTCCGGGTCGGAAGCTTTCATGTTGTCGGCCCAGGCCCGGTTCTCGAGTAGCAAACGGTCGAAAAATTGCATGTCCAGCACTCCTGTACGGTGACGATTGGAATCCCTGTCGCTCGACGCCGATGGGCTCGATGGGGGCCCACGATCCCCCCGCACGGCACGCGAGGGTCGGCCGAAGCACCGGTCCTTCGGATCGGACTTTCCATGCTCCCTCGCATGAGACGAAAGGCGCAGGCTTCACATAAAGTCGTAAGGCGGGAGCACCGTTCCAGGCAAGCGAAAACCGC
The DNA here is from genome assembly GCA_002695185.1 of Erythrobacter sp. The sequence continues at coordinate 24,399 of NZOF01000110.1, read as the reverse complement.
TTTGCCACCTGCAAATTTTGTAAGGCGGTGTGATTGAATGTTGATTCAGGAAAGCCGGGGGCGATGCCGCCGAGACAGCTTCGGGCGGCCCGGTCGGCCAACGACCGACGGCAAAAAAACGTAAAGACGGGGTTACCGCGATCTCATTTTCTTCAAGATGAACGGTGCATGACAGGCAGCGTCACGGCAGGTGACAGCGGGCGGGAAACATCAAATATTTAACAAAAACTAATGTAACAGAATACTCGACAACCTGACGCGAAGATGAACGATTTGGCGGAAAAGTTAACCTCATCGCAGCATGAACGTTACCCGCCGATAACGTTCATGCCGGGTTCATCTCAGCTCGAGAATTCCAGCACCTCGATGGCGTCGTCCACATGGATCTCTCCGCTGTTTTCCGCCACCAGATTCTGGCCGAAATAGACCTTGCCCTTCTCTCCCCGGCGATAGCCGGCCAGCGTCTTGAGCGGCTCCTTGTCGGCACGCTTCTCCCCCCTGGATGGGTCGACCGTCACCATGGCGCAGCGCGAACAAGGCGCATCGACGCGAAACGTCACCTCGCCGATGCGAATCCGCTTCCAGCCATCCTCGGCGTAGGGCTCGGTGCCGGTCGCGACGAGGTTGGGCCGGAATTGCGCCATGACGTGCGTGCCATCGGTACGGGCGTTGAGATCCTCCAGCGAGGCCTCGGAGATCAGCAACAGCGGGTAGCCGTCGGCGAAACTGACTCTGACACCGATCGCGTCCCGGTAGCGCGGGGACCGCTCGCCCAGCCACAGCAGCCGCGCCGGTTCGCCGGCGGCGTCACTGAACCACTCATCGAGGGAGGCATGCGTGGTGGTGGCGGTGACAGGGTCGGCCCACACCTGGGTATCGAAGGGATGCCCCGAGAACTCCCGGCGGGCCACATCCACCGGGGGCAGGACATCGTGGGTCAAGGTCAGGCGCTCGCCGTCGAACTGCGCCCGGACTCGCTGAAGCCCGGGATGCGTTCGCGCGGTCAGAAAGGTGCCGTCGGGCCTGACCACCATGAACCGGCGGTCGCCGACAAGGCCTTCCTCCTCGACTCGGGCACGTTGCAGGGACGAGCCCGCGGTGGACTTGATCGGATAACGATGGATGGTGGCAAGCGTGGGCACGACGGGCTCCTGTCAGAAGATTTACTTGAATCCGGTGGAATTAACGCCTGGCTTTCAGGCGACGCTGATACTCTCGCTTGGCCTGCTGGTAAGCGTCATCGGCACGCACCTGATCCAGCTTGTCACGATAGTGCTCGGCGATGCGGGCCTTCTCGGCATCGGCGTTGCCCGGTCGTCGCAGGCGCCCCGCGGCGTCCTTCTTGCGCCCGCCGGGGTAGCGCGCGTAGCGTCTCGCGCGGGTATAGCCCATTTGCAGGTACTTGCGCGTCATGTCCATGCCCACGAAATCGCCGCGTTCACGATAGTCGCGAAACCGCGCGGAGAGATCGCGGACCGCCTGCCTGGCATCGGCCTCGTTGCGAATCGCCCACAGCGGCAGCAGTTCATCCTTGTAGGGTTGGACATGGAAGACGCCGCGTTCGCCATGGCCGATACGGTAGCATTCGGGATGCTGGCGATAATCGATGGATGCGTCGGGAAAACTCACGATCACCTCGCTTCTGGTCAAGACGACGTCATCGCCGACGGCGCGATGACGACCCCGGGATGAAAAACGACCGCCTCGCGAGAGACGGCCGTCATATCGACACGGGCCCGGCCCGGCGTCAGGCGGTCGCCAGTCGCTCGGGTTTGCCGGCCGTGGGCCCCCGGCGACGCCGCTGGAGCGCGACGACCAGCCCGAACATCAGCAGCGCCGGGATCCACATCAGCTCCTTCGGCATTTGCGAGGCGGGGACACGCACCGAGACGATCTGCTGATCGAAATCGAAGCCCAGCTTTTCCGCCTGACTGCCGAAATCGGTCATGTCCACCAGCGTCTTGCCGTCTTCCTGCATCAGATGCAGGCCCAGGCTCTGCAGCCGCTCGGTACCGGTCTCCCCCTCCGTCGCCGGCACCTGGATCACGAAGCTGGTCGGCGAGCCGTAGGCATCGAGTCCCTCGATCCGCGTCATCAGGTGATCGTCAGGGCCGATCTCGCCCAGCGCCTGTTCGAATTGCGCCGGCGGCACCTCCTCGTAAGGCGCATCGACCATGTCCATCCAGAAGCCGGGGCGAAACAGCGTGAAGGCGACCAGCAACAGCAGCAGGCTCTCGTACCAGCGACTCCTGACCAGCATGAACCCTTGCGTCGCCGCCGCGAAGATCAGCATCGCCACCGTTGCCACGATGAAGATGATGAGGCCGTGAAGCCAGTCGACATTGATCAGCAGCAGATCGGTGTTGAAGATGAACAGGAAGGGCAGCGCCGCCGTTCGCAGGCTGTAGTAGAACGCCTGGAAGCCCGTTCGTATCGGGTCCGCGCCGGAGATCGCCGCCGCCGCGAACGAGGCCAGCCCCACCGGCGGCGTGACGTCGGCCATGATGCCGAAGTAGAACACGAACAGGTGGACCGCGATCAGCGGCACGATCAGACCGTTCTGCTCGCCCAGCTGCACGATCACCGGCGCCAGCAAGGCGGAGACCACGATGTAGTTGGCGGTGGTCGGCAGCCCCATGCCCAAGATCAGGCTGAGCACCGCGGTGAGCAGCAGCATCAGCAGCAGGTTGCCCATCGACAGCGTTTCGACCAGGTCCGCCAGCACCAGGCCGACCCCGGTCTGCGCGACGGCGCCGACGATGATTCCCGCGGTCGCGGTGGCGATACCGATGCCGATCATGTTGCGGGCGCCATCGATCAACCCGTCCCACAGGTCCATGCCGCCACGCTTGATGTCGCTGGCCAGTTCGCTCTTGCCGCGGAAGAGTGCGTCGACCGGCCGCTGCGTCAGGATGATGAAGATCATGAAGGCGGTGGCCCAGAACGCCGACAGGCCCGGCGACAGCCGCTCCACCATCAGACACCACACCAGCACGATCACCGGCAGGATGTAGTGAAGCCCCACCATCACGGTGGGTTTGGTGCGCGGCAGTTGGGTGATCTCCTGCGAAGGATCGTCCACTTCCAGCTCCGGGTAGCGGGAGCCGATCTTCAGCAGTGCGATATAGATGGCGCCGACGCCCAGGGCGATGACCCAGGAAGCCGAATCGCCCAGCGCCGGCTTGAGCCAGCCGATGCCGTAGTAGACGGCGAACGCCAGCGCCATGATGCCGACCAGCCCGGTCAGGAAGCCGAGGATCTTGTTGAGCCAGGGCCGCTGCGGGTTGCCGCTGGGCAGTCCCTGCATCCCGGCCTTCATCGCCTCGAGGTGCACGATGTACAGAAGCGCGATGTAGGAGATCACCGCGGGGACGAAGGCGTGCTTGATCACTTCGATGTAGGGAATGCCGACATACTCGACCATCAGAAACGCCGCCGCGCCCATCACCGGCGGCATGATCTGACCGTTGACGGACGAGGAGACCTCCACCGCACCCGCCTTGGTGGCGCTGAAGCCGACGCGCTTCATCATCGGAATGGTAAAGGTCCCGGTGGTCACGGTATTGGCGATGGAGGAACCGGAAATCAGGCCGGTGAGGCCGGAGGAGACCACGGCGGCCTTGGCCGGGCCACCGCGGTAGTGTCCCAGCAGCGAGAACGCGACCTTGATGAAGTAGTTGCCGGCCCCCGCCTTGTCGAGCAGCGCACCGAACAGCACGAACAGGAACACGAAGCTGGTGGAGACCCCCAGCGCGATGCCGAACACCCCTTGCGTGGTCAGCCACTGGTGGTTGACCAGCCCGGAGAAGCTGACGCCACGATGGGCCAGGATTCCCGGCATGTAGGGTCCCGCCAGCGAATAGACCAGGAAGACCAGCGCGATGATCATCAGCGGCGGGCCGAGCGCGCGGCGTGTCGCCTCGAGCAGCAGCACGATCCCCACCACGCCGACGATCACGTCCTGCAGAATCGGCGCACCGGGGCGCTGGGACAGCTGGGCGTAGAAGAAGTAGAGGTAGGAGGCGCAGAACGCCCCGACCAAGGCCATCACCCAATCGAGGATCGGCATGCGCTCCCGCGGCGAGCGCTTGAACGCCGGATAGGCCATGAAGGCCAGGAAAACGGCAAAGGCCAGGTGAATGGAACGCGCCTCGGTGGCGCTGAAGACACCAAATCCGACAATGAAGGGAAGCGGCGAGGCGATCCAGAGCTGGAACAGCGACCACAGCGCCGCCACACCGAGCAGGATGCGGTTGGGCGTTCCGGTCAGTTTGCGACCACCGGTATCGGTCGCGGCCAGTTCTTCCAGCTTGGCCTGATCGGGGCCGGAAGTCTTGTTATCGGTCATGAGCAGATCCTGACATGAGGAAACACTGAATCATTGCCTGCGCGAGCGAATCGTTGCGCAACGAAAAACCGGAGCGCCAGCCCGGCAAGGCTTGTCCGCCACGCGCTGATATCTCGCCTTCGGCGTTCCGTTCGCTGTTTTGCAAAATACTGCCCCTCAAACTCTCTCACTCGAGGAAGGGCCCGGCGCCCCTGGCGACCGGTGAGTGAACCGACATCGACACGATTATCGGTTCACGCCTGATTCGATGCGACGATCATCGTCGCGGGGATTCCATCCAACGGCGCGGCGGTTGCAGACAACCACCGCGCCAGAGTGTCAACGACGTCTATCGAGAATGACGTCGAGCCGTTACAGCCAGCCCTGCTCCTTGTAGTAGCGTTTGGCACCTTCATGCAGCGGGGCGGAGAGGCCCTGGCTGATCATGTCTTCCGGCGTCAGGTTGGCGAACGCGGGGTGCAGGCGCTTGAAGCGATCGAAGTTGTCGAACACGGCCTTGACCGTCTGGTAGACGACCTCGTCGTCGACGTCGGCGGACGTCACGAAGGTCGCGCGGACACCGAAGGTCTCGACGTCGTCCGGGTTACCCTCGTACATGCCGCCCGGGATGGTGGACATGCTGTAGTAGGGGAACTCGTCGACCAGCCCTTTGACGGCATCGTCGTTCAACGGGACCAGGTTGGAGGCGACGGTGGTGGTCGCTTCCTGGATGGCGCCGTTGGGGTGACCGACCACGTAGGCCATGGCATCGATGTTGTTGTCGGCCAGCGCGGAGGCCATCTCGGCGGCACCCAGCTCGGAGGAGAGCGAGAAGACGCTGGTGTCCCAGCCTTCCGCATCCATCAGCACTTCCATGGTGGCGCGCTGGCCGGAGCCCGGATTACCGATATTGACGCGCTTGCCCTTCAGGTCCTGGATGGAGTTGATGTCGGCATCCTTGCGCGCCAGGATGGTCAGCGGCTCGCCGTGGAGCGAGAAGACCGAGCGCAGGTTCTCCATCGGCTGGTCGAACTGCGCCTTGCCGTTGTAGGCGTTGAACTGCACGTCGGACTGCGCGACCCCCATGTTCAGTTCGCCGGACTTGATGCCGTTGATGTTGGCAACGGAGCCCCCGGTGGACGGCGCGTTACACCGAATGCCACTCTCCTCGGCGCTGCGGTTGACCATCCGGCAGACGGACTGACCGACGACGTAGTAGACCCCTGTCTGACCGCCGGTGCCGATGGTGATGTACTGCTGATCCTGCGCCATGGCCGGCGTGGAGATCGATACGGCGCCCATCAGGGCGGAGGAGAGAACGGCTGCGGTTAATGCGTGGCGTTTCATGCGCATACCTCGAATTTTTCCCGTTTATTGTGTTGATCGGCGTTCCGATCGCGAAGACAACAGGCCGACCGGCGTGCGTCAGGGTGTGATTCAGATCGCACCGTGCCCGTGACTTACCCATTGCAACATAACTTATCCCCGACGGCGCGCCATCATATAGCGAGTTTTTGGCCGGAAAAACCGTCGGAAGAGACGGATTCCGCCTTCTCGGGCAAGAACCGGCCCATGGGTCCATTCCCGAACGGCGTCACTGGGCGCGTTCCCGGTGGTCCCGCGGCGTGTGCCGCCTCTGACCACCATTATCGGAATGACTCATGCCGGAAGCGAATGCGCATCACGGCGACTGGATCCAGGGCGCCAGCTCGATACGATCGCCCACCTCGATCCGGCGTTCGGCGAAGTAGCCGGCATTGGCTTCCAGTGCGGCCCGGAAGCGCGCCCCCGCCGGGTAGACGGGGCATCGACTCGACGACTCGGCGCGGCAGGGAGACATGGTCTTCAGCGAGCGTATCACGCCCTCCCCGTCGATGAAGGCGATATCCAGCGGAATTCGCGTTCGATACATCCAATAGGCGCTCGTCGCCGGCTGTTCGGCGCCGTACAGGAACAGCATCCCGGCGTCGGCGGGCAGCGAATCGCGCTCCATCAGGCCTCGTGAACGCTGCTGCGGGGTCTCGGCGACCTCGACCTGGAGCGTGTAGGTGCGTTCGCCATTGTCGAGGGCCAGCGCCTGGCGCGACGGCGCCTCCCCCCAGACCGGCATCGTGACCAGCGTCGACAACACCCAGGTGGCGTGAACTACGGCTCTCGATACCATGCCTCTCCCTCCCTGATGGCCAGGCCGACCGTCAAGCCTGCTCCTCGTCGTCGGACTCACGCTGACGCTGGCTGTTCTGCGCCGTGGTCACCTGACGCGTGGCGGATTCGCCGCTCCCGTGTCGGTGATCGATGTAGGACAGCACGAACAACTGGGCGAAGAGAAAACAGACGCAGAAGATGATTCCCTTGATCATGGATTGGACTCTCGAGTGCAAAGGCGGCGGAAGTGGCAGGGAGTATGGTCCAGCCTAGCGTAGGGTAACGCATTCATCGCAATGAGGAAGCCGACTTCCCTGCCCGGCGCGCTGCCGTCGAAGTCCCCGGGGAGCAAAATAACCTTGCTCTCGCTGGAGCCGCTGGGACAATGGGCCATCCGGCGCCAATGTCGACGACGCCTTTCAACGACGAGTACTGTACGTGCCCCTGAAGGACTTGCTGATCGGCCTGGGCATCATTGCCATCTGGGCCTTCAATATCATCGTGATCAAGCTCGGGATCGAGGATCTGCCGCCGCTGCTGGTGACGGTACTCCGCTTCATGCTGGTCGCCGTGCTGATCGTGCCGTTCACTCGTATCTCGCGCCAGCAGCTCGCCTGGATCCTGCTGCTGGCCGTCACCTTCGGCGGCCTGCACTTCCCGCTGCTGTTCCTTGGCCTCCAGCACTCGGAGGCGGGCACCGGCGCCCTGCTGGTGCAGATGGGTACGCCCTTTGCCACGCTGCTGGCCGCGATCTTCCTCAAGGAGAAGCTTGGTCCGCGGCGAATCTTCGGCTTGATTCTCGCCTTCGGGGGTGTCGTCGTCCTGGCCGGGGGGCCATCACTGCCGCCGCCGGCCTCGACCGCCCTGCTCCTCGCCAGCGCCCTGTTCTGGGCCGTCTCGACCATGATCATCAAACTCGCGCCGCCGATCGCCCCGTTGACCATGACCGGCTGGATCTCGCTGTTCGCGATACCGCTGGTCGCTGCAGGCAGCTGGCTATTCGAGGACGACCAGTGGCACGCCCTGCAGAACGCCGGTCTGGCCGGCTGGGGCGCGGTGGTGTACACCGCCGTGATGTCATCGATCGCCGCCTATGGACTCTGGTACCGGCTCCTGCAAAAGCATCCCGTCAGCCGCGTCGTGCCATTGACCCTGCTGATGCCGGTCTTCGCCGTCATTCTCGGCGTATGGCTGCTCGACGACCCGCTGGGTATCAACAAGGTCGCCGGCGGCGCCATGGTCGTCGCCGGGCTGGCCGTCATCAACATTCGCTTCAGTCGCCACCGCAGATCGAGTCCCGCCCCATGAACTCCATTCCGATGCCCGACATCCTGCCCATGACCATCGACGATCACGCGGACTTCGCCGCGATGATGTCGCGCACCCCGGGCGTGGTGCTCAGAAATGCCGATGGTTACGCGGCAACGCAGCGCTATCTCGCGCGAAATCCCGGGCTGAGCTTCGTCGCGCGGCCTGCCGTCGGAAGCGGCATCGTGGGCTGCGCCATGGCGGGACACGACGGCCGCCGCGGCTACCTGCAGCATGTCATGGTCGACCCGGACTATCGTCATCTGGGAGTGGCACGAGCGATGGTCGATCGCTGCCTGGCGGCACTGCTGGCAGCGGGAATCGAGAAAGTGCATCTCGACACCCTGGCGGACAACCGCGATGCCCACCGTTTCTGGCATCATCTGGGGTGGGACGATCGCCGCGACGAGATCGTCAAGTTCTCCCGCATCCTGGTAGCCGACGCCAACGCCTGACACAGGGTGCCGGAGACGCCAGGACAACGATCCAGAAAACCGTCGCCCCGCCGATAACACAAGAAAGCCCGGGAATAGCCATCATGTTGCGACCACTCATCCTCGGAGTACTGATCGCGTTGTCGTCACTGCCGGCAAGGGCGGAGGAGCCGCCCTACCCCGCGGACATGCCACTGCTGAAGATCGTCGATTCCCACGGCCGGGCGCTGGCGTCGTTCACGCTATCCAGCCTGGAAGCGTTGCCCAGCCGCGAGGTCACTGGCTCGATCCCGGACACCAGCGATCCCGAGGCTCGCTGGTCGGGGGTGTCGTTGAACGCCCTGCTGGAAAGCCGGTCGATCGCCGCCCCCGACAGGATGCTCGCCGTGGGCCTCGACGACTACAGCGACATCATTCCCCGTTCGGACCTGGAGCACTACGACCCCATCGTCGCCTACCGCCGAAACGGCCACTATCTCGCCGTCGACCGTTACGGGCCGCTGGTCGTCATGTATCCCTATACCGACTACCCCGAACTCCACGAGCGCACCTACTACAGCCGCACCGTATGGCAACTGAGCGAACTGCAGCTACAGTGACCGGACCAGACGTCGCCGGGGCCGGCAAGGGCCGGCGCTGGCCGGTCATGCTGCTGATCGCGCTCGCCGCCGCCATGATCGTCGCCGCGCTTGCGGGGCTCAGGCTGATCTCGGAGAAAGGCGATGACTACGCCTCCCCCGGCCTGCACACCGAAGTGTGGCAGAGCTACCAGTTGCGCTCGGAGCTACAGCGTCTGCTCGACACCGCCCGCGCCGTCGATGACGGCCGGGCCGGCGCCACCTCGCTGATCCTGCGCCTGGGCGTCATGCGCAACACTCTCGATCCTTTCCGCCACACCCCCGTCTTCGACTATCTGCCGCAACCCAGGCCCGAAGTGCACGAGACGATCGAGCGTCTCGACGCGCTCAGCGCGGGCTGGATGGAGCGGTTGAACTGGCAGGACCAGGCCGGCGCCAGGCGCGTGGCCGCCGACATGCTGGCCGAGCTGCCGGCGCAGTTGCGTCCGGCGCACGATCTGATCGTCGTCTCCAATATCGCCGTCGCGGCGCAGCTCGACAGGGAGCGCCAAGCGCTGCAGCAAACGTTTCACTGGCTCACCGTCACGCTGGTGCTGCTGGCCTGTGGCTGCCTCATCCTCGCGCTACGCATCCTGAGCTCACAGCGGCGCTCACGACGCCTTGCCGGAGAACTGCAGGCGCTCAACAGCTCGCTGGAGCGTCGCGTTCAAAGTCGCACACGCCTGCTGCACGAGCGCGAGGCGCTACTGCGTACGATTCTCGACTCGACGCCGAGCGACGTCACCCTGATCAGCGCCGACCAGCGACGGGTGTTCTACGTGAGCGACGACCTGCTGACCCAGACGGGCACCCGGCGTGCCGAGGACTTCCACCTCGAGGCGCTGTTCGACAATGGCGACGACTATCGACAGCTCGTGGCGCGACTGAGCCGCGGGGAGACCGTGCATCAGATGGAGGCGCGGCTCTGCCCGAGCTCGCCTTACTGGGCCCTGCTCAGCGCGAGGCCGTTGCGCATTCATGCCCAATCCGCGTGGCTGATCTGGAGTCTCGACATCACCCGGCGCAAGGCGATGGAGCACGAGCTACAGCAGCTGGCCTCCACCGACGCCCTGACCGGCCTCTACAACCGGCGAGCGCTGCTGCGTGCCGCGGTGACGCAACTGCGCCGGGACCGGCGCGCCCCGCTGAGCGTACTGTTGATCGATATTGACCACTTCAAGCGGATCAATGACGAATATGGCCATCCGATAGGGGATCAGGCGCTACGCGCGCTGGCCCACCAGCTCGAAGCGCTGATGCAGGACGACGCCCTGCTCGGTCGCATCGGTGGCGAGGAGTTCGCCGTCGTGCTCTCGGGCGTGTCCCTCGAAGCCGCCGCTCTGATGGCCGAACGCTTGCGCGCCGCCGTCGCCGAAGCCGAGTTGATGGTGGATGACCACATAACGCTGTCGATGACGCTGAGTATCGGCCTCACCCAGCGCCACGAAAGCGATAGTCTCAAGAGCCTGATGATGCGAGCCGATCGCGCGCTCTACCGGGCCAAGGCGGAAGGTCGCAATCGGTGTTGCCATCTGCCTCCCGTCGAGCTGGCTCCCCCGGCGCTCGACGAGATTTGAGCCACCATCACCGTGCAACGACGCCGCGAGCGGCGAGGCCGGCTCACAGCGTATAGTATGAACAGGCCCAGGCTTGTTCGACGGACGTCACGCTCGGGATGCACGTTCTGACAACGACTTAAATAGCGTGCTAACATTAACCGCTCGCCACACCATCGCCACAGGGAACCTATGGGTATACAGGAAATCGCCGTTGGCGGAATCTTCATCAGCCCCTTGCTGCTCTATGCCCTGCTCGGCTTCGTCGCGACCATCATCCTGCGCTCGTTGCTGCACTGGGTGGTCGGGCAGCGCGCGCTGTGGTACGAAGCCTGGTTCGACGTCTCGCTGTTCGTGCTGTTCACTGCCGGTATCACTTTTCTGTTTTCCGTCCTGCTCGAGAGTACTTGATGCGCAATTCGCTACGTATCCTCATGACCCTCGTCGTCGTCGCGATCGCCGTGGCCGCCGGCATCTGGCTATGGAACTACTACCTCTTCACGCCTTGGACGCGTGATGCCCGCGTGCGCGCGGAGGTCGTCACCATCGCCCCGGACGTTTCCGGTTGGGTCCGCACGCTGAACGTCAACGACACCGGCTTCGTCGCCCAGGGCGATACGCTGTTCGAAATCGATCCCGCGCGCTATCAGGCGGCCCTGGATCAGGCCCAGGCCACGGTGGAGAACCGCGAGGCCACCCTCCAGCTGCGCCAGACGGAAGCCCAGCGTCGCAATCAGCTGAGCAGCCGCTCGATCAGCGCGGAGGATCGTCAGATCGCCCAGATCAACAGTCGCGTCGCCGCCGCCAATCTCAAGCAGGCCCAGGCCGATCTCGCCAGCGCCAAGCTCGATCTGGAGCGCACCCGCATCGTGGCACCGATCAACGGTCATGTGCTCAATCTGCAGCTGGCCGCCGGCAACTACGTGACTCGCGGTACCCCGGTGATGGCGCTGGTGCAGTCTGACTCCTACTACGTCATGGGCTATTTCGAGGAGACCAAGATGTCCTCCATCGACGTCGGCGACCCGGCGGAGGTGATTCTGATGAACGGCGACACCCACCTGCGTGGCCATGTCGCCGGGATCGGCCGCGGGATCGCCGACACCAACACCACTCTCAACAATCAGCTGTTGCCGCAGGTCCAGCCGACCTTCAACTGGGTACGACTGGCTCAGCGCATTCCGGTTCGTGTCACTCTGGACGATATCCCGGACGAGACGCTGCTCAGCGCCGGGATGACCGCGACGGTCAGAGTTCAGCATGCGGACGACGATCATCCGGCCGAGCACGCCAGGGAACCCGCCAGCACCGCCACGCCGACCAGCCGGCCGGCCGATCGGCGACCGACGGAGCAGGCGCAGTCGCCCGGTGAGATTCCGGCAGAGAACGCCGCCGAAGCGCCGCAGTGAGCACCATGCCGCCGCTCGTCAAGACTTACCTGATGCCCGACGCCACGGCGGTCAAGTTCGCCATCAAGACGACCGTGGCGATGATGATCGCGCTCTACCTGGCACTCTGGTTCAATCTCGACCGCCCCTACTGGGCGCTGATTTCGGCCGCCTTTCTGCAGATTCGGCCGATGAGCGGCATGGTGATCGAGAAAGGCATCTGCCAGATCAGCGGTACCTTCATCGGCGCCGTGGCGGGCATCGCCATCATGGCGCTTTTCGCCCAGGCCAGAATCCCGGCGCTGATCTCCCTGACGCTATGGATCATGCTGTGCACCTACGTCGGCTCGCTGTGGCGCAACAACTATACCTACGGCTGCCTGATGGCGGCCGTCACCGCCATGCTGATCGTGGTGATCTCCAGCGGCAGCACGCCCGGCGGCATCTTCGACATCGCGGTGGCGCGGCTTTCGGAGCTGGGCCTGGGCGCCATCTGCGCCACCCTGGTCAGTTCGCTGCTGTGGCCGTCCCGGGTCGGCAAGCATCTCTCGTCGCAGGCCGACACCGTCATCAACGAAGCGTTCGAGAATGCCGCCCTGCGCCTGGAGGCGAGCGACGACATCCCCGCCATGCAGAAGGCGTTGCGAGGCAGCCTCGGCCCGTTGACGGTGCTGGAGACGGACAGCCAGGCGGCACGCTTCGAAGGGCCGGAGGGGCCGGGCCGAATCCGCGCCACCCACGTGCTGACCCGACGAACGCTGCGCTTCCTGGCCAATCTCCAGGCGCTGCACCAGATGCTGCACGATCACGCCGACAAGCTGGCCCCCCGCAGCGTCGAGATCGCATGGCAGGTCGCTCAGGGTTTCCGCGAGGCGGAGCACGTCAAGGGCGTGCCAAAGGCGCGGCAGGAGCTCCAGGAGCTTCGCCACCTCGTGCACGAAAGCGATGAAGAGGACATGGCACCGCTGGACCGTCGCGCCCGGCTGGGGATGCGGGAATCGATCGGCCACGCCATGGTGATGCTGGATGCCCGCGAGGCGATTGCCTCGCCCGGCACCCACAAGCTGCGCTCGACCTCTCTGGCCTGGCATCGCGATCATCTCGCCGCCGGTATCAACGCGCTGCGCTCCGGCCTGGTGTTCGGCGCGCTGGCCACCTTCTGGATTCTCACCGCCTGGAACAGCGCCATGGTCGCCATGCTGCTGGGCACGCTGTTCTCGTCGTTCTTCGCCAGCCGCGACAATCCGGTCGCGATCACCATGATGTTCTACAAGGGCATGCTTGCCGCCATCCCCAGTGCGTTCCTGTTCGGCCACGTACTGCTGTCGCAGGCCAACGGTTTTCCGATGCTGGCGATACTGTTCGGCACGCCGCTGTTCCTGGGGCTGCTGGGCGCGACCAATCCGGCGACGATGGGCTACTGCCTGGCCTTCACGATTTTCAACATCCTGCTGACCATGCCCGGCAACAACATGGACTTCTCCTTCGACAGCTTCGCCAATCGCGCTGTCGCCGTCATCATCGGCCTGACCTGCGTGGTGATGGGTTTCCGGCTGCTGCCCGGGCTGGGTACGCGGCTGCGCCGGCGCCGCCTGATCAACGCCATCTCCAGAGATATCCACCAGCTGCGGCGACGTTCGATCCGCGATGCCGAGACCCGCTTCAGCGGCCACATGGCCGATCGCATACTGCAGTTGGCGCAGCACGACGACATGTTGCCCGAAGACCAGCGCCACCTGTTCATCCTCGGCTTGACCGGCCTGGACCTGGGGACGGCGACGCTGCGCCTGCGGGATCGACTCGACGACGCCCGGCATCCGGTGATCCGGCGTGCCCACCGCCAGTTGCTGCGGGCGCTGGCCAGCGGCTTCGAGGAGAGCGCCAATGGCCGCCAGCCGCAAGGCATTCGCGAGGCGGGCAAGCGCCTGAACGAAGCCATTGCCGAGCATGGCGACGTTCCCGCCGATCGCCGCGTGCTACTGGAGGGGCTGGTGGAGCGTCTCGAACTGGCACTGGAACGGCTGGGTCGCATCATGGCCGAGCGGCCGCATATCAAGCCCGACCGACAGCCCGAACCCGCCACCCCCTGATCGTGACCGGCGGTCCGGCGTCTCACATCCCGCCGATTCGTGGCCAGGTGTCGGCAAGCCGGTAGCCGCCAGGCCACGGATCCTGCGGATCGAGGGTGTGCTGGTGGGTGCCGGTGATGAAAGCGCGCCCGCGGATCAGCGGCGTTACCGCTGCCACGTCGCCGACGCGCGTGGTCCCGTCGAGTCGGCAGACAAATCGTGAATCGATGATCGATTCGCCGATGAAGGTCTCGTTCAATCCGAGTTTGCCCTGGGCGTGCAGCAACGCCATGCGCGCCGAACAGCCGGTACCGGTGGGCGAACGGTCGAGCTTGCCGGGTTGGATCGCCACCGTATTGCGTCCGAGCCAGGCGTCGCCCTCCCGCGTCAGCGGTGCGGCGATCTGGCAGAACGAGACGTGCCGCCAGTCGGGATTGGCGGGATGGTGGAATCCGAACTGGTCGTTGACCGCATTGGTGATGCGGATGCCGGCTTCGACCAACTCCCGCGCCTCGTCCGGCAACAGCCGGAAGCCGAGATCCTCGGCGTCGACGATCACGAAGCTGTCGCCGCCGAAAGCCGTATCGACGCGCAGCGTGCCCAGCCCCGGGACCTCCAGTTGCAGGTCCCGCTGGTCGACGAAGGCCGGCAGGTTGCGCACGGTGACGTCGAGGACGCGGCCACTTTCGCAGCGCGCCACGACTTCTATCACGCCACCGGGGGCCTCGAGCACGAGATGGGTTTCCGGCTCCTGCATGGGAAGGATGCCGGTCTCGAGCAGTACGGTCGCCACGCACAAGCTGTTGGAACCGGACATCGGCGGCGTGTCTTCCGGCTCCATGATGATCCAGCCCATCTGCGCGCGGGGATCCTTGGCCGGTACCAGCAGGTTGACGTGGCGGAAGACGCCGCCACGCGGCTCGTTGAGCATGAAGTCGCGCAGGGTCCGGTCGCGAGCGATCCAGCGCGACTGCGCCCACAGCGTGTCGCCGGGCGGCGGCGTCACCCCGCCAACGATGACGTCCCCCACTTCGCCTTCGGCATGACAGCTGACGCTGTGAATCACACGACTTGTCTGCATTCGATACTCCCGAGCCTGCTACTCGCCAACGCCCAGATAAGCCTTCACGATCGACTCGTCCTGGCGAAGCTCGGCAGCCGCGCCCTGCATCCGAATCTCACCGTTCTCGATCACGTAGGCGTAATGCGCCAGGCGCAACGCCAGGCGCGCGTTCTGTTCGACCAGCAGAATCGTGGTGCCAGCCTCGTTGAGCCGCTTGATGATGCGCATGATGTCGGTTACAAGCTTGGGCGCCAGCCCCATCGAGGGCTCGTCGAGCAGCATCACGCTGGGGCCGTGCATCAAGGCGCGCCCCATCGCCAGCATCTGCTGCTGGCCGCCGGAGAGCAGCGAACCATCCTGATGGCGGCGCTCGTGCAGGATCGGGAAGAGCCCGTAGACTTCGTCGAGTCGTTGCCGGCGCAGCGCGTTGTCCTTGACCGTGAACGCGCCCAGCTCCAGGTTCTCCTTGACCGTCAGCCCGCGCAGGATGCGTCTTCCCTCGGGCACGTGAACCACGCCGCGCCGGGCGATCTCGTGAGCGGCCAGCCTGGCGATCGACTCACCCTCGAGCTGGACCTCGCCCCGCTGCGCCCGGACCAGCCCGGAAATGGTCTTGAGCGTGGTCGACTTGCCGGCCCCGTTGCTGCCCAGCAGGGTCACGATCTCCCCCTCGTGGACGTCCAGCGAGACGCCCCGCAGCGCCTGGATCTGGCCGTAGAAGGCTTCGACATCGCGGATGCCGAGACGCACCTTGCCCGGTCGCGTCCCGGTTGCCGGCGCGTCGGTCCGGTTGATGGTCTGCATCACAGTGCCAGCTCCTCGTCGTCCTGGCCGAGATAGGCCTCGATCACCTTGGGATCGTTCTGCACCGAATGGGGGTCGCCCTCGGTGATCAGAGTGCCGTGGTCGAGCACGCTGATGCGCTCGGAGACATTCATCACCAGGCTCATGTCGTGCTCGATCAGCAGCACGGCAACGCCGCGCTCGTCGCGGATACGCCGAATCAGTTCGATCAGCGCCTGCTTCTCGCCGCTGTTGAGGCCCGCTGCCGGCTCGTCGAGCAACAGAAGCTTGGGCTCGGTGGCCAGGGCGCGGGCGATTTCGACCCGGCGCTGGTGGCCGTAGGCGAGATTGGTCGCCAGTCGCTCCTGGTGGCCCATCAGGCCGACGAAATCGAGGCATTCGAGGCTGGTCTCGAGAATCTGGCGCTCCTCGGCGCGCTGACTCGGCAGCCGCAGAATGGCCGCCAACGCACCGGCCCGACTGCGACAGTGCTGCCCCGCCATGACATTTTCCAGCACCGACATCTCACGAAAGAGCCGCACGTTCTGGAAGGTCCGGGCAATGCCCATTCGGGTCACGGCATGAGGCTTGCGCTTGACGATCCGCTCGCCATCCAGCGTGATGTCGCCCTGCTGGGGTCGATAGAAGCCGGTGATCACGTTGAACATCGACGTCTTGCCGGCGCCATTGGGGCCGATCAGGCTATGGATACGTCCCGCGTCGACACCGAAGTCGACGTCGTGCAGTACGGTGTTGCCGGCAAAGCTCAGCGACACCTGTTTCAGTTGCAGCAGCATCGCTTTCTCCTAGGATCTCTTTTCAGGCCAGATACCACTCGGCCGGAACAGCATGATCAGCAACAGCAGCACGGCGAATATCAGTAGTCGCAGGGTACCGAAATCGCGCAGCAGCTCGGGGCCGAGCACGACGATGAACGCCCCCAGGATGACGCCGGGTATCTTGCCCATGCCGCCGAGCACCACCGCCAGCAGAATGAGCACGGATTGCTGGAAGCTGAAGCTCTCCGGCGAGATGGCGCCCAGGTTCACCGAGAAGAAGATCCCCCCGATGGCCCCGAAGATGGCGCCGGTGACATAGGCCGCCAGCTTGGTCGCGACCCGGTTGATCCCCATCGCCTCGGCGGCATCCTCGTCGTGGCGCACGTAGAGCCATGCCCGGCCCAGACGGGAGTCGAACAGCCGCTGGCTGGCGATATAGGCAAGCACAGCCAGTACCACGAAGACATAATAGAAATCGATCGAGCTATCGATGTGCCAGCCGAACAGCGACGGTTCCGGGATGTGCGACAACCCGCTGGCGCCGCCGGTGAGCTCCAGGTTGCGGGCGGTGAAGCGCACGATCTCGCCGAACCCCAGGGTCACGATGGCGAGATAGTCGCTGCGCAGCCGCAAGGTCGGCCCGCCGATGATGACCCCGGCGAGCGCCGCCGCCATCAGGGCAAAGGGGATCGCGGCCCAGAAATTGACGCCGAACTGCTGGGTCAGGATACCGACGGTATAGGCACCCACCGCAAAGAAGGCCGCATAGCCGAGATCGAGCAGCCCGGCGTAGCCGACCACGATGTTCAGACCCAGGCACAGCACCACGTAGAGCAGCGCGTTGGTCAGAATGACCGTGGTGTACTGACTCGAGATCCACGGAGTGACGATCAGGATCGCCAGGATCGTGAGGTGAAGCGCCCGCCGCCGCCCCGGCGACTCGAAGGCCGCATAGAGTTTCTGGAGCGGATTGCGCGGTTTCGTCTTGTGAGCGTCATGCTCGTCCACATCGGGGCGCGTCGGTGGCGAATGCTTGTCCATGTCACATCCTCTCCACTTCGGATTTGCCCAGCAGGCCAGTGGGCTTGAACACCAGTACCAGGATCAGGATCGAGAAGGTGAAGACATCCTTCCACTCGCTGCCGATGAACGGAATGTGCGTACCGAAGGACTCCAGCAACCCCAGGATCAGACCACCCAGCATCGCCCCGGTGATGCTGCCGATACCGCCGATCACCGCGGCGGTAAAGGCCTTCAATCCGATCAGAAACCCCATGAAGTACCAGATGCTGCCGTAATAGGCGCCTGCCATCGTCCCTGCGGCGGCGGCCAGTCCCGAACCGATGAAGAAGGTCACCGCAATGACGGCGGAGACGTTGATCCCCATCATCCGGCACATGTCCTTGTCGATGGAGACCGCGCGCATCGCCCGTCCGTAAAGCGTCCTGGAGACGAACAGCTCGAGCGCGATCATCAGCACGGCGGCGGCCGCCACCAGCACGATCTGGTTGTAGGAGAGGAAAAGATTGCCGAGGCTGATGCCGCCGAAGCCGAGGTCGGTACTGAAGGCCGTGTACTGGCCGCCGGTCAGCGCCAGCGCCGCGTTCTGCAGTACCAGCGAAACCGCCAGCGCGGTGATCAGTATCGACAGGCGCGGAGCGCCGAGCATCGGATGGTACGCCACCCGCTCGATCACCACCCCCAGGCAGCCGACGGCAAGCATCGCCAGCAGCATGGCGACGAAGATGCCGAGCCAGCCGGCCCCGAGAAAGCCGGAGACCAAGGAGAGCCCGCCGAACCCCGCGAAGGCGCCGGTCATGTAGAGGTCGCCGTGGGCGAAGTTGAGCAGCTTGATGACACCGAACACCATGGTGTAACCGAGCGCCACCAGGGCATAGAAAGAGCCCAGCACCAGCCCGTCGACGAGCTGCTGCAGAAAAGAATCGTACCAGGTCATGGCGTTTGTCTCTGGCCAGCGAACAGCGGATGAGAAAGACGAACGCGACGTGGAGGTCACACTCTACGAGGCGTTCCAACACCACCGGTTCGAGCCGAAGCCCGAACCGGTGATGCAGCCGTCATTTTTCGTAGCGGGTCCACTTGCCGCCCTGCCCCTCGAGCACCACGAAGTTGCTTCGCGCCAGGGTATGCTGCGGCGTGAAGGAGATCGGACCGGCCAGCCACTCCTGGCCGTCGGCACTGTTGAGCGCCTTGATGATGGCATCGCCATCGGTGGAACCGGCCTTGTCGATGGCCCAGGCCATCAGCTGCATGCCATCGTAGGCCAGCGGCGCGTAAGGCCCTGGTGCATTACCGAATTTCGACTGGTAGTCGCTGGCAAACTGCTTGGCAGCCGGCAGGAAGTCGGCCGTCGGATTGGAGAACGCGAACACGCCCTCGGCGGCCTGCCCGGCGATATTGAACAGCTCCGGCGAGTTGGAGCCGTCACCCACGGCGATGGTGCCCTGGAAACCGCGCTGACGTAGCTGGCGAATCAGCAGGCCGCCGTCGGCGTAGTAGGCCGTCCAGAATACCGCCTCGGCGCCGGAGCCGCGGATCTTGTTGACCAGTGCGGAAAAGTCCTGCTCGCCCTTGTTGACGTACTCGAAGGCCGAGACGGTATGGCCGGCGCCGGTCCAGGCATCGCGAGTCAGGTTGGCCAGATCCTGCGAATAGGCATCACCCTGGTTGACGATGGCCAACTTCTCGATGCCCTTGCCTTCGAAGAAATCGAGCGCGGTCTTGGCCTGGTCGTCGCCGGTGGAGTTGATCATCACTGCGTTGCCAGGGTTGGCCGGAATCAATTGGGTCGAGTTGGCCGCCACGATGACGAACGGGATGTTGGCGTCGCCGTAGGTCTTGAGCGTCGGCTGGGTCGCGCCGGAGCAGTAGCCTCCCACGACACCCGTCACCTCTTGCGATGCCAGTCGACTGGCTGCGTTGACCGACTGCTGGGGATCGCAGGCGGTGTCCCCGGAGATCAGCTCGATCTGGCGACCATCCAGCAGCCCGCCATCGGCGTTGATCTCGTCCGCGGCCAGCGATATGGCATTGAACATGTCCTTGCCGTAGGTCGCCTCGGAACCGGTCGTCGGCGCCTGCACACCGATGACGATCGGACCTTCCTGCGCCACGGCCAGAGACCCCGCGGCCAGACCGAGGACGGTCGTAGCGGTGACCAGCTTGAGAAATTTGTTCATACAACGATTACTCCCTTCAGCGCTTATTGTTTGTTCGTACTGCAAAGGGGTCGGGCGTTGCGCCCTTCCGTTCGAAGCCGGGATCCAGGCGACGTCGATTCATCCTGCCACGAAAAGTTACGTTTCGACACCGAGCTTTTCGTAGACACTAGGCTTTTCGTATAAAATATACAAGCACCATCGAGAGTGGCTTGGCCTCGAATCGAACGCCTGCCCACCGCGCATTGACTGCTCGCCGATCCTACGGCTCGGGACTGGTCGGTGAGAGGCCATCGAGCCCGTGGTGGCCGAGGCTGGGGCTGGCCACGTCCGCGGCCTCCAACCAAATCGTCCGTCACGAGAGTGCCCGTCGGCTCATCGGCGAGGTAGACGCCCCTCGCCGCTATCGCCCCGAGCATTCCCTCAGCGGCAGCGTCAAGGCACTCCCGCGGCCCAGCCTGCCACAGAGTTGCATCCGACAAATGGCGTCGGGCCGAGCCGCTTTCGGCCTGAATTCATCGTCAGCTTCAATTACCATGACTACGCTTGTTCCATGCGGCAGCTTGTCGCACGGGATCATTGATCGCATCGGAGTATGCTGTCACTCGGCACTCAATATGTCATTCAAGGGAGAGTTCTGTGGCCACTACGACTTCTTCCGGCGGCGCTGGCGGCGTTTTTGCCAAGCTCGTCGGAATCATTGTTGCGCTTGTCGGTCTGGCTCTGGGAGCCGGCGGCGCTTATCTAGCGACATTGGGCGGCTCCTGGTATTACCTGGTCGCCGGTGTATTGATGCTGATTGCCGGCATCCAACTGTTTCGCGGCAGGATTTCCGGTGCCGCCATTTATGGTGTCGTCTTCGTAGGGACCTTCTTGTGGGCCGCTTGGGAGTCGGGACTGAATTACTGGCGCTGGATTCCGCGTCTGGATGTCGTACTGATTCTGGCCATCCTGGTAGCGCTCGTCACGCCGGCGCTCAAGGACGGCCCGTCCCGCAAGACCGGCTTCTCACTGGCGGGCGTTCTGTTTCTTGGCCTGGTCGTCGCGGGCGCCTTGGCGTTCGTTCCCGGTCGCGGTTATCAACACCTCGAGGACGTCCCGGCGGTGGCCGACGAGTCCCTCTCGACGGACGTGGGCGACGCCCAGCCTGCCGATGTGCCGGCTGACGAGGACTGGGCCGCCTATGGTCGAGACTCCGCAGCGACTCGCTACTCCCCCGCGGATCAGATCACCCCGGACAACGTGGGTGAGCTGGAAGTGGCATGGCAGTACCGCACCGGCGACGTTCTGGATCACCGCTGGGGCGCCGAGACCACGCCGCTGAAAGTCGGCGACGACGTCTTCCTGTGCACCTCCCGCAACATCCTGATCTCCCTGGATGCCGCGACCGGTGAAGAGAACTGGCGCTACGATCCGGTCGTATCGGAGGATGCGATCCCCTATACCGCCGCCTGCCGGGGCGTGACCTACTACGAAGTGCCGGAAGATCGCCTCGATCCTGCCGCAGACGCAGCGACCGCCGATGAGCAGGGCGAACAGAGTGCGGCGACCGCCACGCAGGAAGGCGACGACCAGGCACCGGCCGACGAGCCGTCGCAGCAGCCGGCCGTCGCGGCCAATGACGCCCAGGCCTGTCGCGCCAGGATCATCTCCGGCACGCTCGATGGTCGCATCATCGAGGTCGATGCCGCCACCGGCGAACCCTGCACCGATTTCGGCGACAACGGCCAGGTCGACATCAAGCGCAACATGGGCGAAACGCCGGATGGCTACGTGTCGATCAACTCGGCCCCCGTCGTCGTGCGTGACGTCGTCGTTACCGGTCACCAGGTGCTGGACGGTCAGCGTCGTTATCCGCCGTCCGGCGTGATCAAGGGCTTTGACGCGGTCACAGGCGAGCTGCAGTGGGCATGGGATGCCGGCCGGCCGGATCAGAGCGAACCACTGACGGGTGATGAAACCTACGTCCGCGGCTCCCCCAACATGTGGACCACCGCCGCCGGCGACAGCAAGCTGGGGCTGGTCTATCTGCCGATGGCCAACAGCGCTGCCGACTACTGGAGCAGTTCGCGAACGCCGGAAGAGAACGAATGGGCCAGCTCGATGGTCGCCCTCGATGTCGAAACGGGCCTGCCGAAATGGCATTTCCAGACGGCGCACAAGGACGTCTGGGACTACGACCCCGGTTCGCAGCCGACCTTGATCGACTTTCCCACCGGTAACGGCAAGGTGCCGGCGCTGGTGATGCCGACCAAGCAGGGCGACATCTACGTATTCAATCGCGAGACAGGCGAACTGCTCGGCGGTGGCGCCGAAGAGCGTCCGGTTCCCCAGGGCGGTGCCGAACCGGAGCAGCGCAGCGAGACCCAGCCGTTTTCGCTCTACGCAACGCTGCGTCAGCCGGATATCGACGAGAAGGACATGTGGGGCATGACCCCGTTCGATCAGCTGTTCTGCCGGATCCAGTATCGCCAGGCAAGCTGGGAAGGCATGTATACGCCGCCCACCGCCGAACAGCCATGGATCCAGTATACCGGTTACAACGGCGGCTCCGACTGGGGCAGCGTGGCAATCGATCCGCACCGCGGCGTGATCATTGCCAACTACAACGACATGCCCAACTACAACGAGCTGGTACCGCGTGATGTGGCCAACAAGCTGGGCTGGGTGCCGCGTGAAGAGCTGAAGGAAGACAGTGGTGGTGCCGAAGGTGCAGGTGACCCTCAGGCCAACACGCCATACGCGATCAACGTCAACGCTGGCTGGCGCGTCCCTTATACCGGCATGCTCTGCAAGCAGCCCCCGTATGGCCATATCCGCGCCATCGACCTGGCGAGCGGCGACACGCTGTGGGATCGCCCGCTGGGTACCGCTCGTGCCAACGGCCCCTGGGGGATTCGCTCAGGCCTGCCGATCGACATCGGGACTCCCAACAACGGCGGCTCCGTGGTCACCGCTGGCGGGCTGATCTTCATTGCCGCGGCAACCGACGACCTGATCCGCGCCATCGACATCGAAAGCGGCGAGACAGTCTGGCAGGCACCGCTGCCGGCCGGCGGCCAGGCCAATCCGATGGTGTACGAAGCCAACGGCCGTCAGTACGTGGTCATCGTCGCCACGGGGCACCATTTCATGGAGACCCCCACCGGCGACTACGTGATTGCCTACGCACTGCCGAAAGGTGACGGCTCCTGACCGTCCCTGAGTCGGTCATCCTGTCTGAGCGGGATCCAGGCAGGATGACCCAGGCGGAATTATTCGTTTCACGAT
This sequence comes from Erythrobacter sp., assembly GCA_002695185.1. Next base: position 1,481 of record NZOF01000110.1, on the reverse strand, counting down.
CATGAACGGCAGAAGCCCGAGTTCCACTGATAGGGAACTCGGGCTTCTTTCTCGGACCGTACTTTAAGTTCGGCCCTGCTGAGGAGCGACAGCCAGCTTTTTTTATCTCCAGCCTACCGCTACTTCATGGCAGAAGAATTAATTCTGCGCATCTTCCGCTTGGTCCTGCATATCATTGCCCGCGTCTTCCATGGCATCGCCAGCATTGTCCACTGCGTTGTCGACGGACTCGCCAGCCTCTTCAGCCGGGCCTTCGTCGTTATCGCAAGCGACCACGCCAAATGCCATAAAACCCACCAGCATTGCCATAGCCAGTTTTTTCAATAGTTCGGTGCGCATAGAATCTTCTCCTTGGTAACCGCTTCCATGTATTGCCCACCTAACATAGCTGTAGATCGAGAAATCATCCAACGGCAAACGCATTTTCCCCAATTCCTCCTAATTACCCGAAGGCAATAGAGAGATGTCGGCTTTTAGCGTCGCTTACCCTGTCAATTCCCCATCTACGAAACGGAGACAGGCAGTGCGTGCCACCCGCGCGGACCATCACTCCACTCGAAGCCGGAGGACTAAATACGCACTCGGGGCAGCCCGCAGCCCGCAGCGATCGTGTGCCGGACACAGAAAAACCCCAGCCTCTTTCGAAGCTGGGGTTTCTGAGTAAGTGCCTGACGACCCGGGCGGCGCTCCGCGACTTTAATCGTCTCATCCTGAGACTCGCCCTTCGGGCCCGCTGAAGCGGTTCCCGTTCGTTCCCGACGAACGGGTCCAGGGGAGACCCCTAAACGAATGAACCCCGACCAATGGCCGGGGTTCGAAATAAGTGCCTGACGATGACCTACTCTCACATGGGGAGACCCCACACTACCATCGGCGCTAAGCGGTTTCACTGCTGAGTTCGGCATGGATCAGGTGGTTCCCACTCGCTATGGTCGTCAGGCAAAACTGACGCTGAAACGATCTTGTCCTCGCATCGTTTCAACTGATTCGGATCATGCTGACCGAGTAACGTCTCGCTGTCCGCGCCGGGACAGGGCGTATCCGGTACTGTCGGATCGATCGTCCGACCGGGTCTGGCGGCACGGCCTTGCCCGCCTCTCAGACCCCTTGGGGTTATATGGTCAAGCCTCACGGGGCATTAGTACACGTTAGCTCAACGCCTTGCAGCGCTTCCACACCGTGCCTATCAACCAGCTCGTCTTGCTGGACCCTTTAGGAGACTCTAGGTCTCGGGGAGATCTCATCTTGAAGGAGGCTTCCCGCTTAGATGCCTTCAGCGGTTATCCCGTCCGCACATAGCTACCCGGCGATGCCACTGGCGTGACAACCGGAACACCAGAGGTGCGTCCACTCCGGTCCTCTCGTACTAGGAGCAGCACTTCTCAAATCTCCAACGCCCACGGCAGATAGGGACCGAACTGTCTCACGACGTTCTAAACCCAGCTCGCGTACCACTTTAAATGGCGAACAGCCATACCCTT